>DAOWGJ010000282.1 GCA_030637505.1 Holophagae bacterium | reverse complement strand
GCGGGCGTGGATCAGAATCCCGCCCAGTTTTTTTTCGTCAACCAGGATGTCGTTGGGCCATTTGATGCCGACATGTTCTACTCCGACCGAAGTTACGCCGTGATGAACCGCAGCGGCCGCCAGCATCGGAAGTTGCGAAATGTTGGAGGGATCGCCGATGGCCCAGACGACGTTGAGGTAGAGTCCTCCCGGCTGCGAGGACCAGGTCCTTTGAGCCCTGCCGAGACCGTCACTCTGGGACTCGGCCAGGACTACGGTCGGGCTCAGGGGAATGTCCTCGGCATCCAGCTGTTCCATCAATCGCCGTGCAAAGAGGTGGGTGGAATCCA
The DNA here is from genome assembly GCA_030637505.1 of Holophagae bacterium. Taxonomy (GTDB): domain Bacteria; phylum Acidobacteriota; class Thermoanaerobaculia; order Thermoanaerobaculales; family Sulfomarinibacteraceae; genus DAOWGJ01. The sequence goes on along the minus strand of DAOWGJ010000282.1, from coordinate 4,563 downwards.
GTCGATCGAAGATCAGGCAGTTGCCGACCCAGGCACCGACGGCAGAAATCAGTCGGTCCCGATCGAGGATGCTCACTCAGTTGGGCTCGGCGTCGTCTGCCGCACGCTCGATTTCGTCCTCCAGTTCTCGGAGGCGCTCTCGAACGACGATTTCCGCCATGTCGGGGATGACGTCCCAGGCAATCTTCTCCAATCGGTCGGCGGCCAGTTCGACGACCCGATGAGCGATGCGGTCGATGTCGGCGTCGCTGAGTTGTCCCCCTGAAGTCTCGATGTTTCCCTCGGTCTCGCGGTCCTCTTGAGGCACGATCTCGGGTTCGGGTTCCACTTCGACGACCGGGTCGGTGTCGACGGGAAACTCGGCGGGTGGTTGGACTTCGACCTCGGCTGGGTCCGAAGTGTCCGGATCGGGCGAGGGGACCACCGGTTCACTTTCTGGTGTATCGGCTTGAGCGAAAATCCCTGGCGCGGAGGCGCCGAAGGGGTCGTCCGCGGCCACGGCGACTTCGGCCTCCAGGTCCGGCTGTGCTGATTCTGGTTCGGGGCCATCCGCCGTTGCGAGTTCTTCGGCCTCCGGTTCTTCGGGGGTTGAGGACTCGAATTCGAGGCCGTGCTCCGGTGTTTCGTCGGGAACCAGGTCGGCCTCGATGCCGGCGGCCTCCATTTCTGCGAAACCGGTGGATGTAAAGTCAAGTTCTTCGCCGGATCCGGCAGGGGCGGCCTCAGGCGGAGCATCCGGCGGGGACGACAGCATGGTTCCGAACTCCGTCGCTGCCTGGTTCGATTCCGCCTGTACGACTGATCCTTCGAAGTCCGGGGGCGCCACCGAACCTGCGAAGGGTTCGGCTGCGGGGGCTGCGACCCCCTGATCGGAGACCAGTCGCTCAACAGTCTCTACCAAGTTCCTCGCCTCGAAGGGTTTGGTGATGATTTCGGAGCAACCGGAGGCGAGTGCGCGATCCCGGTCGAAGGGCTCGAAGGTCCCGGTCATCAAAATCACGGGAATGTGCAGGGTCGTCGACTCGCTCTTGATCGACTGGCAGACGGAATAGCCGTCGATTCCCGGCATGATCGTGTCGCAGATAACGATGTCTGCTCCGCTCGAGGGCAATCGCTCCAGCAACTCATCGCCACTCGATGTGGCAATGACCTCGAAGTCGGTGTCGGAAAAGGTCAGTTCGACGACTTTCTGGATCGTCAGACTGTCATCAGCGAGCAGGATCGTTTTGCTCATCGAGTCTCCCTTTGCTCCGGCCTTGAATTGTCCTCTCTAGTCGAATAACCAGGAAGAGGCCAATTCCAATCACCGGAAACGTTTCAATCAACATTAATGATTTACCACGACGAGGGTCAAAAATCAACGGATCTGGTGAGATATGCGGTGGAAAGGTCGGGCTAAGTGATGCAGTGACGACGATGAAAGTCGAGGGCTTTGAGGCGGCGTTCGGCCGCATCCTGCGTCGTCCGGTCGAGCCACTGCCTGAGGGCCGCCGGCGGATCGCCGGAAATGGCCGACGGAGGCGCCTGAATCCAGCTTCGGAGGGCTTCGAGATCGGGGGCCCCCAACCTGTGGCCCGAGGGTGCGCATGCCCGACAACGCAACCCCTCACCGAGAGACGTGGCGACGGCGGAGTCGGTCAGTCGGGCGCCGCAGGTTGAACAGACTTCGACCGGTTGGAGGAATCCCCCAAGTTTGAGTGTCCACAACTGGGTGTAGGCCAGTGCGCCGTCAGGTGACACTCCGTCAAGAAGGGCCTTGAGGATGGCAACACCCAGGCGATATCGGCGGGGTGCGGGCTCGCCGGCTGGGCAGAAGATCAGCAACAGCTCCGCAACCGCGGCTGCGACGGTTGTGGCGTTGAAGTCGGTCGTCAGGCCGAAGGACGACGTGATCGGGTCGACCTCCCGGAAATCGGCCAGATCGGCAGACTGCCATTGGTGGATGGAGCACTGGACCTGAGAGAGAAGCTGGGTGGCAGCCGCACGGGGGGCTCGGCCGCCGCGGGCTCGACGAAAGACCCCTCGAACGACGCCGTGATGGGGTGTCAGAACGCTGAGCAGTAGATCCCTGTCACGGTAGTTCAGGGTGTCCAGCACCAGGCCCTCGTCGGTGAAGTCGGTCACAGGAAGATGATAGCGCGGTGGGAGGGTAGGACGCCAGGAGGCTGGGACAGGGAGCGCACGACTCCGATCGTGCACGGTGTCTTTTTGATTTCTGAGTTCACGAGGTTCACGATGCGGGGCGGCGCCCGCAACAGGACTCCCTGGGAGTCCCCACGGCTCCGCCGTGGCAGGCCTTCGGCCTGGTGCCGGTTCCTACCCCGCGCTCCAGAAGATCGCCTCGGTCCAGGCCACGTAACACAAATCCAATTCCTTCGATGATTTGCGTGCTAGTCTCGCCCGATGGATTCCCGGTTGATACGATTTGTTGCCGCTGTTGCGGTTCTCGCTTTCGGGTGGTGGCTGTTGCCGGCCCCCGAGGCGGCGCATGGATCGGCGTGGAGCTTGCTGCCGCCGGCTCTGGCGATTTTCCTGGCCTTGTGGGCGCGCCAGGTGGTGGCGTCGCTTTTCCTCGGCGTCTGGCTGGGTGCGACGATGCTTGCAGGCGATCCCGGTCGCGGCTTTCTTCGATTGGTGGACACCAATTTGCGGGAGGCTCTGACCGATCCCGATCACATCAGCATTCTGCTCTTCTCGATGTTGCTTGGCGGGATGGTTGCGGTGATGAGTCGTTCCGGGGGCACCGCCGGGGTGGTGGAGCGCTTGGAGCCGCTGGCGACGACGCCCCGCCGTAGTCAGATCGTGACGTGGCTGATGGGCGTGGCGATTTTCTTCGACGATTACTCGAACACCCTTGTGGTCGGCCATGCAATGAGACCGGTGACGGACCGTCATAGAGTCAGTCGGGAAAAGCTGGCCTTTCTTGTCGACTCGACGGCTGCGCCGGTTGCCTGTGTGGCGGTGGTGTCGACATGGGTGGGATATCAGGTATCGGTGTTGGGCGATGCCTTGCAGGCCAACGGCGCTGACCTTAATCCCTTTTCGGTGTTCTTGGCGTCGGTGCCGGCTGCGTTTTATCCCTTCGCGGCACTGACCTTGACCTTCACCGTTGCCGTATCGCGGCGGGACATGGGCCCGATGCTTATCGCCGAGCGCCGAGCCGCGAAGGGGGTCCTGCTCTCCGAGCAATCCAGACCGTTGGCCGATTTTGATACCACGGCATTAGAACCGGGGCCGGAGACGCCGAGGCGATGGTTTAACGCCGCCCTCCCGGTGCTTTCGGTCGTCGTCGTCATGCTGGTAGGGCTGTGGGTGACCGGCAAGGCCAGCTTGGACGCGGACGGCGCTGCCGCCGCCGGCCTGGCCGAGGTGATCGGCGCCTCGGATCCTTTCACTGTCTTGTTGTGGGGCAGTCTGGTGGGGCTGTCCATGGCGATCGTGTTGGCCCTCGGCCAGGGGTTGCTGACCCTCGAGCAGTCGATGGACGCGACGATCGCGGGTTTCAAAAGCATGTTGATCGCTGTTGTGGTCCTGACTCTGGCCTGGTCTTTGGGCCGAGTCTGCACCGATCTGGGCACGGCGGATTGGCTGACGGAAGCGGTCGGCCCACATGTGCCGCCCGTGCTGCTGCCGGCAATGGTATTCCTGGTTGCGGCGGCGGTATCGTTTTCGACCGGAACCTCGTGGGGGACGATGGCGATTTTGACGCCGCTGGCTGTGCCGTTGATTCTCCGGGCAGCGCCTGATTCCGCGCCCTTGTTGTCGGCAACGGTGTCGGCGATCCTCGGCGGCTCTGTCTTCGGTGATCACTGTTCGCCGATCTCGGATACGACTGTAATGTCCTCGATGGCCTCGAGCTGTGACCACGTCGACCACGTTCGTACCCAGTTGCCATACGCCCTTCTGGCGGCAGGCGCCGCGCTGGTCCTCGGCTATCTCCCCTCGAGTGTGTTCGGCCTCTCACTGTGGGTGACACTGCCGTTGACGATCGTCGGCGTCGTGGCCATATTCCTGCTGCTGAGCCATCCGGTGGAGGACCACGGCAGCTCTTGAGGTGTCGTCGGGGAACATTCCCGCAGGAACTCAGCTTTTTACGAAGAAAAACGGTATACTGCGCCCTAGTTGGTGAGCTTTCGCCTTTTTTAAACTTGGCGAAACTGAAAGGAGGATCACCATTCGGAAATACGCGTTTCGAGATGCCCCAGATCAGCCAAAGGTTCGAATTAACGAGCGCATCCGGCTGACTCCAGTTCGATTGATTGATGAAGAAGGAGAACAAGTAGGTGTCGTGCCGGTGGACGAGGCATTGCAAATGGCTCGTTCCAAGGGTCTTGATTTGGTTGAGGTCGCTGCGACCTCCCGCCCCATCGTCTGCAAGATCATGGACTACGGACGTTTCCGCTACGAGCAAGAGAAGAAGGCTCGGGAGGCAAAACGTCATCAAACGCAGATTGAGGTCAAAGAGGTCAAGTATCGGCCCAACATCAATATTCACGATTTCGACACCAAGACGAGGTTGGCGAGAAAGTTCCTCGACAAGGGCAAACACGTCAAGATCACGAT
>DAOWGJ010000343.1 GCA_030637505.1 Holophagae bacterium | reverse complement strand
TGACGTCGTACCCGGTGGTTCTGACCCTGAATCACGGACAGGTCAACATTCTGCTCTTGGCTTTCATCGTCTTGTTTTGGCTCTTTGCGAGAAGGAGGCAGGCAATTCCGGCCGCTCTATTCCTGGCCTTGGCAATTTTTTTGAAGACATATCCGCTGATCATCATTCCCATGCTTGTCCTTCTTCGTCGATGGCGAGAAAGTGTTTATACGCTGGCCTGGCTTGGGCTGGGGGTAGTGATCTCCCTCGTTGCTCTTCCGGACAGGATCTGGCATGACTGGATCATCAACGTGTTCCCGAGTGGTGGATATATACGGACACCCGCCGGGCTGTCTTCGCCGGCAGCCATATGGAACCAGAGCTTGAACGGGTACTTTACCCGGGCATTCACTCAAAGCATGTGGTCCGATCCTCTGGTGGCGAATCCTGATCTTGCAAGGGCCTTGGCCTACGGTGTCGCGGCGTTGATTGTCGTCGCGACCGGCGTAGCGGTATGGCGGAGCTCTCGGATCCACTCTGACAGTCTTGACCGCGCAATCCTTGTAGCTCTGCCGGCGATGTTCCTGATCGTCCCTTTTTCCTGGGAGCATCACATCGTGTACCTGCTTCCATCGATGCTCCTGCTGGTCAACAGCCGCTCCTCGTCGGCCCCGTTGCCAAGATTCACGTTCTACTCCCTGTGTGTTGGGTCAGTGGTTCTCCTCGGCATGCCAAACCTGCTTCCGTTCAAATTCTATGGCGTGGTCGTTCTGTGGGCTTTGGGTATTCTTTCAGCCTGCAGCGAAGACATCGAATTGCCCACCTAACCCGACCTTCTCACCAGTGTCCGGCTGCAAGGCGCAAAACACAACGATCTTCGGCGCTCTCTCGGCTCACTCGCTCAACGTACCGCAAGTACGCCTTCGCTCACTCGTCTTGCGAGATCACCGAACCTCATTACGTTTTGCGCCTTTCACTTCGAAAACCGGTGAGAAGGTCGGGCAAACTCGTTACCGTTCGTCCACCAAGGCCTTGACCGCGGTGGTTCCCAGCACGATGGCGCCCCCGAGCATGGCCCAGGATGTCGGCACTTCCCGGTGGGCGAAGAAGGCCCAGATCGGGTTGAGGACGGGCTCGACCAGGAGAAGCAGAGACGCCTCGAGGGCGGGCACCCGGCGCATTCCGCGGGTCAGGAAGACATACGCCAGAGCGATCTGAAACACTCCGAGGAAGATGATCGCGGCCCAGTCTCCTGTGGTCGAGGCGCCGATCGGCAGCGCCAGGGGCAACACCGCGAGGCAAGCGATCACATTGCCGCAGGCAACGGCGGCCGGCGCCCCGTCGCCCCGGCCGGTCCGGCCGAGTTGGCGCAGGCCTATCAAGGTTAAGGCCCAGCAGACCCCGGCACACAGAGCCAGCACATTGCCCAGCATCGGGCGCGGGGCGGTTGCGGTTGCGGGCTGAGCGCCGACGAAAAAGAGGGACATCCCGGCGGCGAGAATCAGCATGAAAATCAGGTCCCTCCGCCGGCCCGGTTCACCGAGGAGGAGGGGACTGAGCACGAGGATATAGAGGGGTGCGGTGTCCTGCAGAAATATCGTATTGGCCGCAGTGGTCATCTTGTTGGCGACGACGTAGAGGACCATGGTGCCGGCGTAGGCCAGGCCGACGGCCCAGGTGAGGCGAGTCCATCGTCGGCGGGCAGCGGGTATCAATGCCAAGAGCGCCAGAGCGGCAAGCCCTGAGCGAAAAGAGGCAATCTGCCATCCGCTGAGGCTACAGGCCTTGACGGCGGCGCCTCCTGTTGAAAAGAGTAGGGCAGCAGCGAGCACCATCAATCGGTCCCGTTGACCGGCGGACTCGTGAAGATCGGCCATCGCGGTATGGTAACCCGGCGAAGTTGAGAGCGGGGGGCGGAAGGGGGGGGCGCCTTCCAGGCTCCTCGCCTCCCAGCCTTTCTCTTCTGTGTTAGGATGCACTCGATGATGGATGCAGGCCGAAACGGACGATCGAAACTTCCCTGAGGGGATTTTTTTTTGTTCAAGGAGAACGCCGTGATGATTGACGGAAGCGGTGAAAGAAGCAGTCTGACTCAGGTCCTGGATCGTGACGGGATCGGACGGACGTTGGCCCGTATGGCTGCTGAGATACTCGAGAACGATGGAGATGACCTCGTGCTGGTCGGTATCCACAGCCGAGGGGTTCCCCTTGCCCAGCGACTGGCGGAGATACTCAAGGCCAATACCGGCCGGGAGATTCCACTGGGACGGATCGACATCTCCCTCTACCGAGACGATGTCGGTCCCTGGCGCCCGGCCCATTCCCAGCCGGTGTTGAAGCGCACGGAGTTGCCCTTCGACCTGGATGAAAAGGTGGTCTACCTGGTGGACGACGTGCTCTATACCGGTCGGACAATCCGTGCTGCCCTCGATGCCCTTGTTGACTACGGGCGTCCCCGAGCGGTGCGCCTTGCGGTCTTGATCGACCGGGGCCATCGGGAGTTGCCGATCGCCGCAGACGTGGTCGGCAAAGTGATCCAGACGTCTCGGCAGGAGGATGTCCAGGTCCGCTTGCTCGAATTCGACGGCGAAGACGGCGTGTGGGCCGGTACGGAGGTGGCCGATGGGGATTGAGCCGGCAGTTGCCCTGAACAGCAAGGATTTGGTGGGAATCGCCGGTCTTGAGGCCGGGGAGATCCAACTGCTGTTGGATACCGCCGAGCAGTTGTTGGAGGTGGCGCGGCGCCCGATCAAAAAGGTGCCGACGCTGCGTGGTATGACGGTAGTCAACCTCTTTATGGAACCCTCGACCAGGACGCGGTTCTCGTTCGAGGTCGCGGAAAAACGGCTGTCGGCTGATACGTTGAACTTCTCGTCGTCGACGTCATCGGTGACCAAAGGCGAAACGCTGTTCGATACCGCACGGAATCTGATGGCGATGGCGCCGGATTTCATCGTGATCCGCCACCCCAACACCGGAGCGCCGCACCGTTTGTCAGGCGTCGTCTCAGCCTCGGTGATCAACGCCGGGGATGGGAGCAACGAACACCCGACGCAGGCCCTGCTCGATGCATTCACGATCCGACGCCATTTCGGTTCACTGACTGGATTGACGGTCGTCGTTGCCGGCGACATCCGGCACTCAAGGGTCGCCCGTTCCAACGCATTTCTGCTGTCGAAGATGGGGGCGAAGGTCAGATTCGCCGCACCGGCGTCGCTGCTTCCGGTTGAGGTGGAGGAGTTGCAGGCGGAGTCCTACCTTCGTCTCGAGCCGGCGCTCGAGGGCGCTGATGCCGTCATGATGCTCCGGATTCAAATGGAACGGCAAAAGAAACTGAACTTCCCGTCGATGCGGGAGTATTACGATTTCTTCGCCCTGACGCCTGAGAGGCTTCGCCTCGCCAAAGAGGGGGCCCTGGTGATGCACCCCGGGCCGATGAACCGCGGCGTGGAGATTGACTCGGAAGTGGCTGACGGCGATCAGTCGGTGATACTTGAACAGGTAACAAACGGTGTGGCCATCCGCATGGCCATTCTGTATTTGTTGGCGGGAGGACGAAGTGAGTCGGCTGCTGGTTCGTAACGGTAGAGTGATTGACCCTGCTCAGGGCCTGGACGAAACGCTCGATATCCTGATCGAGGATGGACGTATCGCCAGGCTCGGCAGGGATCTCCCCCGGGGTGCCGATGTCCCTGAGCTTGACGCTGACGGTCTGGTCGTCGCGCCGGGTTTCATCGATCTCCACACACATCTCAGGGAGCCGGGGTTCGAGCACAAAGAGACCATCGAGACCGGGTGCTTGGCTGCTGCGGCCGGTGGGTTCACTGCAGTGTGCTGTATGGCCAACACAAATCCCGTCAACGACGAGCCCGCGGTGACACGGTACATCATGGAGAAGGCCCAACGCGCCGGCGCGGTCAGGGTCTATCCCATTGGTGCACTGTCGAAGGGATGCCGGGGAGAAGAGCTGGCCGAGGTCGGAGAGATGGTCCAGGCAGGGGCGGTCGCGATCTCGGACTCTCCGAGCCCGGTGGCCAACCCGTTGCTGCTACGTCGGGCCCTGGAGTATTGCAGGAGTTTCGACGTGCCGATAATCGTGCACCCCCAGGATGAGATACTCAGCGATCGAGGCTCCATGAACGAGGGCCGGGTGTCCACCCGAATTGGGCTGAGGGGCATGCCGACAGTGGCGGAGGAGTTGGTCGTCGGGAGGGATATCCTGCTGGCGGAATACACCGGTGGGCGGCTCCACCTTGGGCACTTGAGTACGGCGGGTTCGGTCGAAGCCGTCAGGGAGGCGAAGAAGCGCGGATCTCGGGTTACCTGCGAAGTGACGGCGCATCATTTCTCACTGACTGACGAGGATGTTGCCTCAGCGAACTACGACCCTCTTTGGAAGATGAATCCCCCTTTGAGAACTGACGATGATCGGCGGGCGATAGTCAAGGGGATTGCGGACGGGACGATTGATGCGATTGTCTCCGACCACGCGCCTCACCACCAGGATGAGAAGGAGATGGATTTCTCAGATGCGCCTTTCGGTATCAGTGGTTTGGAGACGGCGGTTTCGCTGGCACTCGACCGCCTGATTCGTCCGGGAGTTATTGACTTGTCGGCATTGGTTCGGCTGATGTCGATGGCTCCTGCGAGGATTGTTCGAGTTCCCGGTGGGAGCCTGAAAGAGGGCTCCGTCGGTGATCTTACCGTGCTGGATCCTGAGAGGTCCGTTACGGTCGATCCGGCCTCGTTCGTCTCCAAGGGTCGCAATACTCCGTTCCGCGGGGTCAAGCTGCAGGGAGGCCCCGCGGCGACCGTCGTCGGCGGTAGTGTGGTGTGGAAGGGATAAAGCTGTCAGCTATCAGCTATCAGCTATCAG
>DAOWGJ010000144.1 GCA_030637505.1 Holophagae bacterium | reverse complement strand
CATGGCGCCGATGGAGGCATTTTTCGGAGGCACGATCTTCTTCTGGCTCTTCCTTCTCTTCGTCGTGCCGGTGATCACGATGCGTTTGATCGCCGAGGAACGAAAAACGGGAACTCTTGAGGTCCTGCTGACTTCCCCGGTGACCGAAGGGCAGGTCATCGCCGGAAAATTCATGGCAGCGTGGATTTTCTACGCCGCCCTCTGGCTGCCGACCGGATTCTACGTCGTCATTCTCCGTCGGTACTCCGATATCGACCTCGGACCTGTTCTGGCGGGCTACCTCGGCGTACTCCTGATCGGTTTCCTCTTCCTCGGCGTCGGCACCTTCGCCTCGACTCTGACCAGCAACCACCTGATCGCCGCCATCCTGGCCTTCGTCGGCCTGGTTGTCCTGTTTGCAGTTCCCCTGGTCGAACAGTTGCTGGTCTCCGGCTCCCTTTTCAAGGCGACCCTGGCCCACATGGACCTTTGGACCCACATGGAGGACTACGCCATGGGCATCGTCGACACCCGTCACGTCGTCTACGAGCTGTCCGTCGGGGTGCTCTTCTTGTTTCTCGCAACCAAAAGCCTCGAAATGAAGAAGGGACGGTGATGCCATGAGACGACAAGACCTCCACCGCTCCTCGATCGGATTGGCCGCCGCTCTGCTGGTCATCGTCCTGGCACTGATGATCAACTGGCTTGGCGCCCGCCATTGGCACCGCGCCGACTGGACGGCCTCGGAGCTTTACACCCTGTCCGACAAGAGCCTCAACATCGTTGGTGATCTGGACGAGGAAATCAGGATTATCGTTTTCATGACCCCTGGTTCCGGCCTCTGGCCCCAGGTCCGCGAGTTGATGAACCGATACGACGCGGCCTCCGAAGCCATCGAAGTTGAATTCATCGACCCCGATCGCCAGCCGCTGAGAACCCGGCAGCTGGCGGAGGAGTTCGGTATCTCGGTTGCCAACACGGTGGTTTTCACCGCCGGCGATCGGTCCAAATATGTCACTTCCGACCAGATGGCCGAGTTCGACTACTCCGGCATGCAGTATGGAGGGCAGCCGACTCTCAAGGCGTTCAAGGGTGAGGAGCAGTTCACCGCCGCCATCCTCTCACTGGTCGCGCCTGCCGTACCCAAGGTCTATTTTGTCACCGGTCACGGTGAACCGTCGCTGCAGCCGGCCGGTCGGTCCCAACGGAGTCTTGGCGCTCTTGGCGAGGCCTTGAAAAGGGAGAACATGGTTGCGGCCGAAACCAGCCTCCTCTCGGGGCAGGTACCTGAGGATGCCGATGTACTGGCGATCGTTGGGCCCACCCGCGCCTTCACCGAGGCCGAGATCGCCACCCTTGATGCCTTCCTCGAGGGCGGGGGCCGGTTGATGGCGGCCCTGGACCCCTTGATCGAACCGGACGGCACGATGCGGATGACCCGCCTGGAGAACCTGCTTGCGGACTGGGATGTCGAGATCCGCGCCGATCTGGTGATCGACCCCTCAAAGAAGCTGCCCTTTTATGATCTGTCCGCAGTCTACCTCGACTCCTACGGAACTCACCCGATTACCGAGGGCATGGAGGGCTTCGCGGTTCTCTTCATGGTGGCGCGATCGGTCGCGGCGGTGGCCGAGCCCATGGGCACTGTCACCACCCTGGTCGAAACCAGCGCCCAGGGCTGGGGCGAAACCGATCTCAGCCAACTCCTCCGTGGGGAGCCCGTCGACCCGGGTCAGTCTGACACCCCGGGACCGGTGGCGGTCGGCCTTGCAGTCGAGCACGCGGCGAAAGGACTCGAAGAGGCCGATGCGGACACCACCGACTCACTGAAAGCCGAGACGACCGGAACCCGGCTGGTCGTATTGGGTGACTCGGACTTTCTCTCGGATACCGAATTCGCCAACGCCGGCAACAGCGTTCTCGCAGTCAATGCCTTTAACTGGCTGGCCGCGCAAGAACACGCTCTGGGCATACCCCCGAGGGCGGTCGATCAGAGCAGCCTGTACCTGTCAGGCGCTCAAATGCAGTTGATTCTGTTCCTGATCCTCATCGTCATGCCGGGCGCCGCCATCGCCGCCGGCATCCTGGTATGGCGTCGCCGGCGGCATTGAGGTCGATCATGAAAGGCAAGAGCCTCGTCGTCCTCGCCGGCGCTGTCCTGGTCCTGGGCGCCTTCATCTGGTTCATCGAAAGGCACCAGCCGACGACCGACGAGGCCCGAACCCAGGAGGCCAGGATTTTCGGCGATCTCGAAGAGGATGCCGTCGTTGCCCTTGACATCACCAACGCTCACGGCGACTTCAGTCTCCACCGTAATGATGAAGGATGGCGGCTGACGGGGCCGATCGAGGCTGATGCCGACTCACATGCTGTCGATTCAGCACTGCGTGCCCTGATCCAGTTGAAGCGTGATCGCACACTGGGACCGGACCAAGTGGAGCCCGGCGCCTACGGCCTCGACCACCCCGAAGCGACGGTCACCTTGACCCTGTCGGGCGGCGTAACCCACATCCTCAATATCGGAAATACCACAGCTCTGGGCTCCAACCGAGCCGTGTCGACCGATAGGAAGACCGTCATCCTGACCGGAGGAAGTTTCTTCGCCTCCGTGAACAAGGCCTTGGACGACTGGCGATCCCGTGAGGTCGTCGACGTCAACCTCAGTCAACTGGCTACCATCACCATCCGGACCGGAAACGGGACCATTGAGGCGGCAAGTCTTGACGGCGCCTGGCATCTTCGGTCGCCGGTCAACGACAGGGCCGACCAAAACCACCTGCTCAACCTGATCTCCGGCCTCAATGGCCTCCGGATCGAAGATTTTGCCGATTCGAGCACTGACACGGCCACCATGGGCCTCATCAAGCCCGAAACCACCGTCCTTCTGGTGCCGGCTGACGGTTCACCCGGATTGTCCCTGGAATTCGGATCGACCCGCGAACGTGGCGGTGAAACCCAGGTCGCCTGCAAACGCAATCACGCTGATGTCTTCTGGGTCAACGACCGAGCCGCTATCGCCCTGGGCAAGGCGGCAGTCCGATGGCGAGATCCGATGGTCCTGGCCTTCGACACCTGGAATGTCACCGCCCTTGGCCTGAGCGAAGGCTCGACCAGCACCCAGCTGAGAAGGGAAGACGGCCTCTGGGGCCTGGAGGACGGCGCCGATGCTCGCGGCGGCGAGGTTCAGGAACGCCTGGACGCATTGGCTGAGCTCAAGGTCATCGACTTCGACTTGATGAGCCTCGGCACACCGGAATTGGGCCGCGTCGTCTTGGGCCTGGGCGGCGACGACACGGCGATCACAGTGACCTTCTCTGAACCCCTCGCGGACGGCGGGAACGTCATGGTCACCGTATCGGGGAGAGACACGGTCATGAGCGTGACGCCCGATGACGTCCAGTCGATTGTCGGGGATCTCCAGGATCTGCGGCTGGAGGAACCGGAACCACGAGGGACAGGGGACAGCGACAGGTCCAGCGAAGATTGACAGCTTCTGCGGCAAGATCAGCGTCCGCAACTGGGGTGGGCGTCGCGACTGAGATTGCTCACCCCTCCCTGCAAGAGCAACAGCAACCGCTGGTAAGATGAATCAGATGCAATTCGACAGTGGATCCCAACAGTGAGTCCCACCCAGCCTCCCTGGCGCGAGCAATTCCAGGACCTCCGGGGCCGACGACCTGATCTTGCGGAGAAGGTCTGCCGAAAACTCCTGGTCGATATGCAGCGACAGGGCCTGGTGGATTTTGACAGCCTTGACGATGAGGTGACCCAGGTACTCCATCTCAGTGGAGACCGCCGAGGGTCCGACCCCAACAGGCCCAAGCCGAAGATGTCACGCGAAGGGCGAACGGCGCTGTATGAACTGGCGATCAAGTATGCCGAGCGTTACCTTGAACCTGAGGACATCCTCGCCGCCATCCTCTTGACCGAAAAGCGCCAACTGGCCTTCGACGGCGCGCGTCTGGCCGAAGACGTGGAAACCCCTCTCATCGAATTGAGAGAGAAAATCCAGGAGTTTCTCGAGTTCGCGCCGGGGGAGGCAATACTGCCCCGGGCAACGATCATCGGAACTCGAGCAGCCCTGGTCCGTCGGCTCCTGACCGACCAGCTGCCCTTCATCGCCGTCGCCAAGAAATTTATCCGGGTTTCCGATTTCGCCTTCCTTCTCGACCACCTGATCCCCACCGAGGGCAACCAGGGGCGGGTCGGCGGCAAGGCGGCCGGGCTGTTGCTCGCTCGTTCGATCCTCGAACACGCGAACCGGCAGGGTCGGTTCGACACTGAGTTCAAGATTCCCGAATCCTACTTCGTGCCGTCCAACGGCATCCTCGAATTCATCGAACACAACGGCCTCGAAGAGATCATCAACGTCAAATACCAGGAAATCGACGAGGTCCGTGAAGAATATCCCCTGGTCGAACGCCTGTTCAAGAGCGGCGCTTTCCCCCCGATCCTGCACAAGGGTCTCGAGGAGATGCTGTGGAAAATCGGCGAAAAACCCCTGGTCGTCCGGTCGTCGTCGCTGCTGGAAGACCGCATAGGCCACTCCTTTTCCGGCAAGTACAAGAGCCTCTTTATTCCCAATCGCGGAACGATCGAACGCCGGCTGGCGGAACTCGAGGACGCGATTTCGGAGGTCTACGCCTCGATCTTCCACCCGGACCCGATCGAGTATCGGAAGGATCGGGGCCTCCTGGATTTCCAGGAACAGATGGGCATCCTGGTCCAGGTCGTCGTCGGCAAGGAGATGGAGGGGTTGTTGATGCCGGCCTTTGCCGGGGTGGCATTTTCCCGCTGCGAAATGCGCTGGTCACCCCGAATCAAGCGCACAGACGGCATGGCTCGGCTGGTCCTGGGACTCGGTACACGTGCCGTCGACCGCACCGGAGACGACTGGCCGGTAATGGTCGCCCTCGACCAACCGAACCTTCGAGTTCTGCAACAACCCGAAGAGGTTTACCAGTATTCGCAGCACGAAGTCGATGTGGTTGACCTCAAGCACGGTCAATTCGAGTCGGTCGAACTCGAGACTCTCCTCAAGCGACTGGGCCGACGAATCCCGATGGCCAACAAGATCTTTTCGATCTACCGGCACCGCCAGTTGGTACCAATCCTCGGATTGATGATGCAGAGCGACGACCAACTGGTCGTCACCTTCAACGGATTGCTCAATTCCAGCTTTCCCCGGCAGCTCAAGCACATTCTCGATCTCCTGGAAGAAGGGCTGGAAGAACCTGTCGACGTCGAGTTCGCCCATGACGGCGAGCACCTGTACGTCCTCCAATGCCGAGCATTGAGCCTTGCCTCGTCGGCCAGCCACATTCCTATTCCGCAGGATATTTCCGACGGCGACAAGATCTTCAGCGCCACCCGCTTTGTTCAAATGGCCCAAATCCGCAATCTGGAGTGGGTCGTCGTGATCGACCCCCGGGACTACGAACAGCTGCCCTCGAGAGAGGCGATGCTCAGGGTGGCCAAGGCCGTTGGCGCCATCAACCGGAAGTTGACACCGAAGACGTTCATCCTGGTCGGGCCCGGCCGCTGGGGCAGCCGAGGCGACATCCGTCTCGGAGTTCCGGTAACCTACGCCGACATCTGTCACACGACGATGCTGCTGGAAGTCGCCCGGAAAAAGGGCTCCTACGTGCCGGATGTCAGTTTCGGCACGCATTTTTTCCAGGACCTGGTCGAGGCCGAGATTACCTACCTGCCTCTTTATCCGGACGGTGAGGGCGCCATCTGGAACGAAGAGTTCCTCAACAAATCACCGAACGCAATCTCCGAAATCGTACCTAAATTTACCGATCTCGAAGAAGTGGTCAAGATCATCGACGTCCGCAAGGTCAGCGACGGCCGATACCTCCACGTCATCATGGACGGCGAAGCAGAAAGAGCGTTGGCGTTTCTTGGCCCGGAGCACATTTAGGAACTGTCAGCAGTCAGGGGAATCACTCCTGGCATTGAGGTGGTCAAGGATCTCCCCGGCCTGTTCTCCGGCCTTTTCGATGCAGGCGTTCATGCTGACGCCGTAGTACGAGCTTCCGGCGAGCCAAAGGCCTCCGAGATCTTCGAGGTGGCCGTGAATGTGATCCAGCAAATCCTGATGGCCGACGAGGTACTGGCCGATGCCGAGGGGGTAGCGGTAGATCCGGGTCCAGTACGGATCGGCCGTGAGGCCCATTGTCTCATCGATTTCCCGGCGGACGATGTCGAGCAGCTCGTCTTCTCCGAGGGCCACGGCTTCAGCGTCGTGGGCGCCTCCGATCATGACCCGCATCAACGCCATGTCCGCCGGCGCCCGGCCGGGAAAGATGCTCGAATCCCAGAGGCAACCGAGAATTCTCGTGCCCTCACTGCGCGGCACCAGAAACCCGAAGCCGTCCGGCGCTCCCCCGATGTCTTCGAGCCTGTACGCCAGGGCGACGACGGCGAGTCCGGCGGTCGGAATCCGCGCGACCGCGGCCGCGAGATCGCTTTGAGCACTCTCAAGCAGGGGCGCGGTCATGGGGCTTGGCTGGGTGAGCACGACGGCATCGGCGTCCAGCGTGGCGCCCTTTCCTGTGGTCACGGTCCATCCGGTAGTGTGTTTTCGCTTCAGTCCCACCACCACCTCGTTCAACTGAACGGTGTTGCCGAGTTCTTCGGCGAGACGCATCGGCAGTGTGTCGAGGCCGTTCCGGAACGACGTCAGGCGGCCGGCGGGTCCGGCCGGACCACCGGCGACGATGGTCTCACCGCGCTTCTTCGCCCGTCGCCGTGCCACCATCTTGGCCACCATGGCCTTGACCAGGCCACCGTGATCCGCCTCCATTGCCGCCATCTTCGGAAAAGTACTCTGCAAGCTGAGCTCGTTGACATTGCCGGCGAAGACGCCGGATACCATGGCATCGACCAGGACCGAGGCGGCCTCTGGGCCAATCCTCCGTGCCGCAAAGTCAAAGACCGTTTCGTCCACGCCCTCAGGGCGGGATCGGGCGAAGGGCTCAAACATCACCCGAATTCGGCCTCGTACGGAGAGCACACCGCATCGCAGGAATCCGATCGGATCGGCCGGCAGAAAGTGTAATTTTCCGTTCCGAAAAAGAAACCGTTTCTCTGCCGCCTCGTCGGCCTGTTGCACCTCCTCATCCAGACCCAACCGAGAAATGAGGGCCAGAGTCTCCGGAACGTTGTCCAGATACCCATTCGGTCCCATTTCTACGGTGAATCCATCGACCCTGTCGGTGGCAATATTTCCCCCAACCCGATCACCGGCCTCAAGCACGACAATTTCCAATCCCTCGGGGATCTCCGACGCCCTGTCCTTCAAGGCGAGGGCCGTAGTCAGCCCGGTGATACCACTGCCGACTATGACGACGCGCTTCATGCTTCCTCCTACACCGTTCGCGAAAAGACCGGACGGTCTTTCATGGCGGCCTCGAGGTATCGATCGAAGGCCATGGCAATGTTGCGTACGAAGAGGCGCCCCATGCCTTGCACGCGCACCTGAGTTTCGTCGTTGCTGACAAAACCCTGACGATGCACCTCGTCGAGCTTTGAAAATGCCTCGGCGAAATAGGTGTCAAAATTCACGCCGAACCTCTTCTTGACCTCGGCCTTGTCCACTCTGAAGTTGCACATCAACTGGGTGATGACCCAGCGGCGGAGCCGGTCATCGTCGTCCAGCAAACGCCCTCGCTCAATCGGCAATCGGCCGGCATCGATGGACTGGTAATAGGTCGAGAGCCTCTTGTGATTCTGGAAATAGCCGCTGCCGAGGTCACCGATACCGGTGATACCGAAGGCAACCGCAGAAGTCGCGGGCTTGACCGTATATCCCATGAAGTTCCGCGCCAACCGCCCCTCGGACGAGGCGACGGACAGCTCGTCCTCCGGCAGGGCAAAATGGTCCATGCCGATGGCACGGTAGCCGGCATCCTGCAGCAT
>DAOWGJ010000232.1 GCA_030637505.1 Holophagae bacterium | reverse complement strand
GAGAACATGCTCGGTCAAAAAGGTGTGACCCTTTGGTTCACCGGTCTTTCCGGTTCCGGGAAGAGCACTGTGGCCATCGAGGTCGACAGAATCCTGACCGAGCGTGGCGTTACCTGCACCGTGCTTGACGGGGACAACGTCCGCCATGGCCTCAACAGTGATCTGGGTTTTTCTCCCGAAGACCGCAACGAGAACATCCGTCGGATCGGCGAGGTGGCCAAGCTCTTCACCGAGGCGGGGATGATCAATCTGACTGCGTTCATCTCGCCCTACCGCGAGGACCGCGATCGCAACCGCAAGATCCAGGGCAATGGTGATTTCGTCGAAGTCTTCGTCGATGCGCCCCTGGCTGTCTGTGAAGCGCGCGACACCAAGGGCCTCTACAAGAAAGCGCGTGCCGGTATTATTCCGGAATTCACGGGCATCTCGGCGCCCTACGAAGCACCGGACCAGGCGGAAATCGTGCTCAATACCGACGACGAGTCGGTCGAGCAGAGTGCCGCGCGGGTTGTCACGTATCTGGAAGAGCAGGGCTACGTGAAGCAATAGTTTCCCTGTAGGGGCGCACCTATGTGTGCGCCCTTATTCTCCTGGATCAACATCCCCAATAATATCCGCGACGCCACCCGGCCCGTCGTGCAAATCCCCATTCAAACCGGCGTCCGGGCGAACACATAGGTTCGCCCCTACAATGCCGTTAAATCTGACTTCGGGGATTAACCATCCCTCAACGAAGCATCCTCAAGAGCGGGGCAATGAAGGTCGCGGCGGGCGGTCAGGTCTTTGATCAGCGCCCTCCGGAAGTTTTTCCCCTCGGATGCCGCTAATACACCGGCTTTGTAGTCCTGAATATCCATCAGCTCGAGGCGGGCTCGAACGGTTCGGAAGAGTTTCGGCCACCGGCTTTGACCTGGGGTCTGGATATGATGGAGGCCCCCGGAGTACACCATCAGGATTCTTCCGCTTTCCAGGGGCTCCAGAATGTCGGCGATTCCCCCACGTATCGTCATTGGCCGCCCGCCGGCATCGAGGCCGTCCGTACGTTTCATTCGCCCTTCGGGGAGGATGATTACGAGCGATTGGTCATCGATTCTATTGAGGACGCTTTCCCACGTGTGGTCTCGTTGGCGGGTGATGACGATAGGGTGCCTCACCAAAAATCGGAAGACAATACCGATTCGACGCCGCATCGTCTTCTCGGCCACCGGAAGGACCCCGTGACGAGAAAACAGCCAGAAGAGGCGCATGTTGCCGAAGCCGGCCAAGAGAGGTTCGAAAAGGCTTGTGTGGTTGAGGATAACCAGCGCCCGCAGTTTTCCCCAGTCTCGAGCCGGGATGTCGCCCAGCCATTCACCCTCGAACCTGAAGAAAATCCGGCTCAGGATCATGATGCTTGACAGCAGAATAAAGGTCAGTATCGGTTGAATCATGCGGTGGCTTCCATGGCTCAGGGGAGGATAGCAAACCCGGCGAATCCGGAACCAGGAATGGTTCCGGATTCGCCGGGAGCTTTTAGCAGTTAGCTCTTAGCCGTTAGCCCGGGGAAAACCGTTCGGCATCCAGCTGGCATGGTCGGGGCGAGCGCCCTGTGGTCTTCGCGAAGAAATGGCGTAAGTGCTCTTGCTAATGGCTAAAAGCTAACGGCTAACGGCTTCCTCACCAATCGACCGTCACACCACCGTACACGCTTCTTGTTGCCGCCGGGATCCACGTGGGTTCCGGCCCCCAGACGTAACCAAAGGTCGTGTAGAGACTGTCGAAGACATTGTTGATGCGGAGATCAACGACGATGACTTTTGCTCCGATCAAGGAGGCCAGACTTTGACCGGCGTTGATCTTGGCTCCGAGGTCAACGGTGGTAAAGGCCTCGTTGACTCTGTGGATGTAGGCAGGGTCATCCTTGAGGCCCGGGTATTTGCGCAGGTCCTCGGTGTTGTCCAGGTAGAACGTCCCGGCGTATCGGACGGTGGCCACCACGTCCACCGGTCCCCAGCCCCCGGTCAGCTCCAGCGATGCCAGCCACTCCGGTGTCCCGGCGATGCGGTTTCCGCTGTGGTCCTGGAAGGTCCCGTCCCACCCAAACTCCTGGAATTGATCGAAGGTGGCCTGCGAAAAGGACGCGGTCAGCCGTGCGCCGAAGCGAGGTCTCGGCGTCCATCCCACTTCCAGCTCTGCGCCCTTGTGTGTTGTCTGGGCCCCATTGGCCGTGATCGGTAGACCGTCGCTGTCCAGTCCTCCTGCCCAAACGATTGCATTGTCGAAATCCAGCAGGTAGAGGTTGAAGCGCCCATAGCCTGTGGCCCATTGGTGTTGAACCCCCAACTCGAAGTCAGTCAGTTCCTCGGGATCGAGTTGGTGGGGCTGATCTCCGAACCAGAAGTCCTGCGGATCGTAAATGTCCCGGAATGCGGGCTCGCGGCCTCCGCGGGACACGTTGGCGTAGACGCTCCAATCCGGCGCTGGATTGAAGGTGACGCCCAGACGAGGCAGCAGATAGGTGAACGTTTCGACGAAATCAACCCCCTTCAACTTGTCGTCGTGCATATGGTAGCGATGAGAGGTCCAGGTCATGCCGCCGAAGAGCCGCCACCGGTCCGAGACCTTCCACTCCTCCTGAACAAAGGGCTGGTAGGTTTGCTTGTCCAATTGGTAATCGTAGTAAGGGTGATTCGGCGGTGTGTTGGGAGGGTAGTGCTGGGCCCAGATGGTTTTCCCTTCATGCCGGCCGCTGTGCAGACGGACGGCTAATCCCGCCTGAAGGGCACCCCTGTTATTCCCGTGCCGCCATTCCACCGACCCGATCCATCCGGCGTCCCATTCGTCGACCTCGCGGCGACGGATCAGATCAGTGGTGTCGATCCATTCGCCGTCGGGGCCGGGGTGGGGCTCGAGGCCGTATTCGGGCAGCCACCGATCCGTTTTGTATTGTTCAAAATATCCGTCGCCCTCGAAATAGAACAGCGTGTTGTTCAGCGTGAGGTCCGGATTCAACTGAGTATTGTTGATCAGCTGGAAATGGGGCTGGAAGAAGTGATCGATTTCGCCCGGGTAGGTCAAGGGGTTGTGGCGCCGGTCCTTGCGTTTGTTGCCGGTGATCTCTCCATTGAGGTAGGCCTGCGTGATGCCTTCATAGGCCAAATGGGTGTCCTCGGGGCCGCCGAACAGCACCAGACGGGTTGTGTTCTTCTGCCCGTAGTGCTCGATAGTCGCGTAGTAGTTCCAGGCGTCCAGCCAGCTCTGGTCGCGATAGCCGTCCGATTTCGATCGTGAATACCGAAAGGTTGCCGCCCACTCCTCGTCGATCAGTCCGCTGTCAAACTCGATCTGAGAGGTCCTCGTGCCCCAGGACCCTCCGCCGGCGGAAATCCGGAGGCGGGGCTCGGCCAGGGGCGTCCGGGTCCTCATGTCGACGGCGCCGCCGATTGCCGAACCCCCGTAGAGGTTCGTGCCGACGCCACGCTGCACCTGGATATCTTCGGTGGTCGACAGGAAAGCAGCCAGGTCGACGAAGTAGACACCATGGGAGTGGGCGTCATTGAGCGGGACGCCGTTGAGACTGACCGACGTCCTGCGCATGTCGAAACCCCGCAGGAAGAAGTAGGAATACCCCATGCCGTTTCCGTTGTCATTGAAGGCGTAGAAACCGGGGACATGCTGCAGCAGCAGAGGCACGTCCTGGCCCCAGTCGTTTCGTTCGATCTCCTCCCTCGATATATTGCTCAGAGTTACCGGCGTCTCCCCGATCTGGGCGCGGTTGGTCGTCACCACGACCTCGCCGGAAAACAGGGGCGTCGGTTCGAGGCGGATCTCCAAGAACTGCGGGATGCCGGCCAGTTCGAGGGTTCCCGGCTCAAACCCCTTCGCCCTGATGGACAGTCGGATGGGCAAGATCACGGGCTCGGCGAGGGTCAATTCAAAGGCGCCGTCCGCGGCTGTGACCGTAGAAGTGTCGCTACCCCCGAGGGAGATCGTCGCCCTGACGATCGGATTTCCCCCTGGGCCCTGGACCGTTCCTGTGATGATCTCTCCGGCCAGGAGGGAAGCTGAGCCCATGAGGATCGTCATCAAGACAAGCGTCGAGGCGTGCCGAAATATACGTACGACTCCAGCAAAGAAAACCACTGTCCAAATCCCTCCGCCGGCATGACCCGGATCAGGTTCTTGCCCGGAAAGAACGCGAGGTCCCGATTTTCCGGGCCAAGGGTGTGTTCTCAGCCCCCAGTCAATGCGGGGGCACCCCCTTGGATGTCGCGGGTGCTCTTCGCCCCTCGACCTGTTCAGTATGGTCAGCCTGGGCTTCAGAGTCAATATGCCAACCTGGCGGAGTCGATACCAAAAGGCCAGCCCGCACTTCTCACCGGTTTTCGTTGCGAGGCGCGGAAGACGTGGTGAGATGAAGTGTTTTCGCAGGATGAGCGAACGAGGCATAGTTCGCACTATGTTGATTGAGCGATTTCAAGTAAACGCTGCAGATTACTGCGTATTTCGCGCCGCAGTAGATCACCGGTGAGAAGCGCGGGCTAGCGCCCCGGAGAAAACACCAGTGCTCCCATCGTCCTTACCAACACCAGGAGGTACAACATCGGGCCGTGCTGCCTGAGGGAGTAGAGGTCGTATTCCAATTTGATGCGATGGTCGTCGAGGTCGGCACAGTAGGGGTGATTCACCTGGGCCCAGCCGGTCAAGCCTGGACGAACCGAATAGCGATAACCGAAAAAGGGGATCTCTCCCTCGAGGTCTTTGGTGACCTCGGGGCGCTCCGGGCGGGGACCTACCAGGCTCATGTCGCCTCTGAGCACGTTGACGAGTTGCGGCAGTTCGTCGATTCTCCACCGTCGGAGGAAAGCGGCGAACGGCAGGATCCTGTCGTCCTTGCGCCCGGCGAATTCGGGTCCGTTTTCTTCCGCGGAGTTGTCCATCGTTCGGAGTTTGAAGAGGGTGAACTCCGTGCGAAAACGGCCAAGTCGCGTCTGCCGGAAAATGAGAGGCGCTCCCCCGGACAATCCAACAACCAGGGCCGATAGAAGAATGATCGGGGAGGTCAGGACCAGGAGTCCCAACGCGACCACGATATCCATCGCTCGCTGAAGATGGTGGAAGGGAGACGTTGCCAGGTTGGAGAAGTCGCCGGTGGCGATGAACCACCGGGAGTCAACCTGTTGCACCGGGATCCGCCCGGTCAGCTCTGCGTAGGCGCCGGCGGCGTCGATGACGGGTGTCCCCCGAAAATTGTGGGCCGTGACCGGCTCGGTGGCGTCGGCATTGGCCAGCGTGGCGACGATCAAGAGGTCCGCCTTCGAAAGAGACTCCTGGACTTCCTCCGGATTTTCTTCAAGGGCCGAAGCTGCGATGTGCAGGGTAATCCGAAACGGCGCCCAGGGGCGATTGTGCAACTCTGCAAGAAGGGAGGTGACGATCGGGCCGTCTCCGACGAGGACCGCCTGTCGCTCCGGCGCATGGCCGCCCCATACCAGCCAGCACAGTCGGCCGATGGCCTGGAGCGGCAACGCGGTCAAGAGTGTCAACAACAGCAGACCGCGTCCGAACTGCCATCCGGGGACCAGGTAGACACCAAGGGTCAGGGCGACCGGAAGGGAGACGGCCAGGGCCGCCATTCGGACCAGAAGTTCGTCGCGGCCCCGCCAGACCTGAGGCCGGTAGAGGTCGAAGGTCGTCGCCAGTGCCCACTGGGCCCCGAAGGCGTATGCGATGAAACCGGGATGTGCGCCGAGGACGGCCAGCTCCTGGCCCAGAAACTCCGGCAGGAAGCGGAGCCACGCCGCGATCAATCCTCCGCCGAGGATCGAAAGGGCGTCCAGAAGGGCCAGAACCCACACCGGCAACCAACGGTTCGCCTGGAAAGGTGACATCGGAGCCTATCTTACATTTTCTTTCCCTGCGATGCCGGAATAGAGCTTGTCACTTTCTTTCACAAGCTCTATACTGTGGGGGTGGCCTATGAAATTCAGTTTTTCGGGGTCGCTGACGCGGCAGGTAAGATCGCGGCAATGTATATGAAGATATTTTGATAATTGGAAAGTTGTTCATATGAGGCGAGGAGCGGAAAATTTTCTTTTCTTCCGGCAATCCGACGCCTGAGTTGGCTGAAACGAAGGGAGCCACCATGTCAAGTTTGAGGGAAACACTGCGAACGAAGATTGAGGAGCACCGGCCGCGGACGACGCGTCTGGTCAAGGAGTTTGGAGATGTCAAGGTCCGCGAAGTGACGATTGCCCAGGCGATCGGCGGTGCTCGGGGCGTGCGATGCCTGGTCACTGACGTGTCCTATCTCGACCCGTACGAGGGGATCCGTTTTCGTGGAAAGACAATCCCTGAGACCTTCGAGGCCTTGCCGAAGGTTCCGGGAAGCGACTATCCCTGGGTTGAGGCCTTCTTCTACTTCCTGATGACAGGTGAGGTTCCGACCGTCGAACAGACGATGGAAGTCGTGGAAGAGTTCCAGCAGAAGCGAGCCCTGCCCCAGTACGTGATCGACGTATTGCGTGCCATGCCTCGCGACAGCCACCCGATGGCGATGTTTTCCACAGCCATTACCTCGATGCAGCGTGAGTCGATCTTCGTCAAGCGCTACAACGAAGGCATGTCCAAAATGGTCTACTGGGAGCCGATGCTCGAAGATGTGATGAATCTGATGGCCAAGCTGCCGACGATCGCCGCATACATCTACCGGATGAAATACAAGGACGACGTCCATATTCCGGAAGATCCCAGTCTGGACCTCGGCGGTAACTTTGCCCACATGATGGGCTTCCCGAAACCCTACGACGATGTCGCGAGGATGTACTTCATCCTGCACTCCGACCACGAGTCCGGAAATGTCTCGGCCCACACGACCCATCTGGTGGCTTCGGCGCTGTCCGACGCCTACTACTCGCTGTCGGCCGGCATCAACGGCCTGGCCGGTCCGCTTCACGGTCTGGCAAACCAGGAAGTCTTGAGTTGGACCATGAAGTTCATGGACAACCTGGGCGGCAAGGAGCCGACGGAAGAGCTGGTCAGGGAAGCCCTGTGGGCGACCCTCAATTCCGGCCAGGTCATCCCTGGTTACGGTCATGCCGTGCTTCGGAAGACCGATCCCCGCTATGCTTCGCAGCGTGATTTCTGCCTGAAGAACATGCCGGACTATCCGCTGTTCAAGGTGGTTTCGATGATTTACCAGGTTGCGCCCGGCGTGCTTGAGGAACAGGGCAAGGCGAAGAACCCGTGGCCCAACGTCGATGCACAATCCGGCGTAATCCAGTGGTACTACGGCTTGACGGAGTGGGACTTTTACACCGTTCTGTTCGGCGTTGGCCGCGCCCTCGGCGTGCTGACCAACATCACGTGGGACCGGGCCCTGGGTTATGCGCTCGAGCGGCCCAAGTCCCTGACGACGGCGATGCTGGAAAAGACGGCCGGTATTACCGAATAATCGGTGAAACCAACAATAAAGGGCGGCCTTCGGGCCGCCCTTTTTGTTGGTGCAAACTAGAAACTGGAAACTGACAGCGCGAAGACCTCGGGTTCAAGTGTGGGTCACTTTTCTAATAAACTAAAACCAGAATGCGCGCAGCGCATCATAGGATCCTGAAGGGCAGAGGCCAGCCGCATCCTTTGTTTTGCAGTTTGCTTGAGGCCTCTGCCCTTCAGGATCCTGCAACCACCACACGGTTTCGGCCTGCATCCTTGCCTCGGTAGAGGGCCCCATCAGCTTCACGGATGAGGTCGGCGGCTGTCGGAGGAGGTTCCGTCCCCGCTCGGAGTTCCGTCAGTCCGATCGAGGCCGTAATCTGAAGGTCGGGCGCCTCGTCAACGGGCGAGGGGAGGTTCTCGACGGCAGCCCTGAGTTTTTCCGCGACTCGAGAGCCCTGTTCGATTCCAGTCTCCGGAAGGAAAAAGAGGAATTCCTCACCTCCGTAGCGACCGATCTGATCGGTGGTTCGGAGACATTCCTTCAGTTTCGCGGCAACCCTCTGAAGCAGAACGTCGCCGGCGAGGTGCCCCCATGTGTCGTTGACGTTCTTGAAATGGTCGAGGTCGATCATTCCAACCGTCAGCGGCCGTTCGTACCGGCTGGCCCGCTCAATCTCGACCTCGAGGGCTTCGAGGATCGCCTCGCGCCTCAAGAGGCCGGTCAGCTGTTCGTAGGTCGCAGATTGAAACAGCCGGACATTCTCCAACACCGTTGCCACGTTGAGGGAAAACAACCGGAGAAGCCCTTGTTCTTCGGTTGTCAGTTCGCCCCGGTCCTTTTTCGGCCCCAGCAGAAGCAGTCCGACCAGGGTGTCCCCGTTGACCAGGCCGATCCCTGTTTCGGCTCCCAGGGCACTGATTCGTTGGGCCAGGGCCGGACTGGTGTTGGCGAGGATGTCGGCAGACAAAGGGCGCCTGGCCTGGCGAAGCTGGTCGATGCCCAGGTCACTGCTTTCCAGGAGCAGGGAGACGTCCTTGTCGCCCAAAGGCTCGTCCGACGCGGTCGCCAGGGACACCAGCAGCCCGCTGGCGGGATCTGAGACCAACAGGGTCGTCGACGTCACCCGGAATACTCTGGAGACCTCCTCGACGACGTGCCGCCCGATCGCTCCAAGGTCCCCTAAAGAAGGGAGGTTTGCCGCGAGTTCCGCCAGGCGTTCCCGCTGAGCAATCCTCTCGGGGAAAAAGCGAGTATCGATGCCCCGTTGGATCAGCCGCCGAACCGGATTGAAGAGCAAGCCGAGGAGGAGCATCGTCAAGGCAAAGAACACCACTTGAAGGCGACCCGCATGTTCAATTTCACCGAAACGGCTCGAGATTGCCTCGAAGGCCGCAACAAACAGGATCAAGACGACCCCGCTGACCAGAACGAGTACCAGGCTTCGCTTCAAAACGACGCGAATGTCGAAGAGGTGGTAGCGGAAGATGGCGACAAAAATAACTACGGGGTACAAGAGAAGCACGATCGGTTGTGCGAGGTCGAACCAGGTCCCGAGTTCGATATTCTGGGTTGAGGTGACCGTGTCGACGATGTTGTAGATCGCCCAGGGGATCACACCGCTGAGGATCACGAGGGCCTGGTTCCGGTGACCCGGAGTCTTCGACAGCCGGAACTGGACCAGGAGGATGGCGACGACAGCCAACCCCCAGCCAACCAGCACGACGTCATTCATGGCGGTGCGTGCCGACAGGGCCAGGGCGCCGGCGACTTCGACCTCAAAAAACTCTGCAATCGAGAGAAGGGCGGTAATGCCGCCCGCCGATAGGCCGACCGTGTAGTACAGCCGGGTCAGCCAGGGACGATCGTCGAACCAGGCATACCTCTTGGGGATCACCGAGGCCAGGTGCAGTTCAAGTCCCAGTTGGAGGCCGGTGAGAAGATAGAACAGTACATCTCGAACGAGGAGCCAGTTGGGGATCACCCCGACGGAATCCGGGAGGGCGAGTTCAACGGCGACGGCGATCGAGAAAAACGACAGCAGGCGTGAGGGGAGGATGTTGGGTGCTCGGAACCTGGCAAGGAGAGCGACTGCGGTGTATCCCAAGACGGCGAAGAGATCCAAGAGAAGGCGGCCCCATGGCAAGGGTATGCCTGGGGTCAGTCGAACGGTCCTTCGCTCGCCTTCCCGGAGGATAATGAGGGTGGTGGCCTTGCCTCGAGTCAGGGTGGAGGCGGCATCGAGGAGGTCCTGGAGGTTTGGTGTCGGGGCGCCGCCGAGGCTCAGGATCGTGTCGCCGGTTTCCAGTCCGGCTTGATCGGCCGGTAGACCAGGAACGACCCTGATAATCGTCAGCTCTACATTCTCGTCATCAACCGATAGACCCATGGTCCTTCCGGTCCGTGTTGCCTCGTCGATGCCTTTGAGCACCGTGAATACCGCAACCAAAATGGTCGCAAACACGAGAATGGCAGTGAGAGATCGACGTTTCATTTTGATGACGAACCGGGTACCTGCCGGGTTCGTGATCGTGAGTATAACCGGTCACGATCTGGAGTGCTCAGGAACGGGCGGAGAGGCCGGATTCCGAGAGAGGGATTTGATTATCGAACGGAAAAGTGTTAACTTAACTTTACAGGTTGTCTTGGAAAGAGACGTGTATTCGGTAGGAACCAGGGCTTTACAGGGTGCCTGACACGGGAGGATTGATGCAGGGAGTCCGAGAGAGCGATGGCCCCCGCTACAGGGCCTACGGTCGGTCCCAACTGGATCGCATGGAACAGCTGAATGGCCTTACGGTGGACCAAAAGGTCGCACTCAAGGCTGTTTCGGCCGTGTTCCCGTTCAAGGTCAACTCCTATGTTCTCGAACGTCTGATCGACTGGACCGACATCCCCAACGACCCAATATTCCAACTGACCTTCCCGCAGGCAGGGATGCTGGAGCCGAGAGATTTCTCCAAATTGAGCGACCTCGTCATCCGTGGAGAGGATGAAAGGCTGGTACGTGAGGCCCGAATGGTCCAGCTCC
The DNA here is from genome assembly GCA_030637505.1 of Holophagae bacterium. GTDB lineage: Bacteria > Acidobacteriota > Thermoanaerobaculia > Thermoanaerobaculales > Sulfomarinibacteraceae > DAOWGJ01. The sequence goes on along the minus strand of DAOWGJ010000232.1, from coordinate 3,013 downwards.
ACATGAATCCTCATCCGGCCGGACAGATGGATCTCAACATCCCGGTGATCGACGGCGAAAGCCTGCCGGGAGCCCAGCACAAATACCGAGAGACCCTCTTGTTTTTCCCCTCCCAGGGCCAGACCTGTCATGCCTATTGCACCTATTGTTTCCGGTGGGCCCAGTTCGTAGGAATCGACCATCTCAAGTTCTCCAACCGGGAGGCGGACACGCTGTTTCGTTATGTGGAGGCCCATCCGGAATTGACTGACCTCCTGCTGACCGGCGGGGACCCGTTGATCATGCCCACTCGGATTCTGCGGCGGTACATCGAGCCGTTGTTGGGTCCCTCGACCGAGCACCTGACATCGATACGAATCGGCACCAAGGCACTTGGCTACTGGCCGCACCGTTTTTTGAGTGATCCCGATGCAGATGATCTTCTGAGGTTGTTCGAGGCCGTTCGTTCGAGCGGGCGGCAGGTCGCCCTGATGGCGCACTTCTCCCATCCCAGGGAGTTGGACACGCCGGAGTGCCGAGAGGCCATGCGTCGCATCCAGGATGCCGGCGCCGTTATTCGATGTCAGGCGCCCTTGATCCGCCACGTCAACGATGATGCGACCGTCTGGTCGTCAATGTGGAAAGAACAGGTCAAGCTCGGGGCCGTGCCCTACTACCTCTTCGTCGAGCGAAACACCGGCCCCAAGCATTACTTCGAAGTGCCGTTGGCTCGTGCTCTCAAGATCTTCAATCAAGCCTTCGTCGAGGTTACCGGGCTGGCCCGGACCGTTCGAGGCCCATCGATGTCAGCCGCCCCCGGCAAGGTCCTGATTGACGGAGTAACAGAGATCGCCGGCGAGCGGGTTTTTGTGTTGAAGATGATCCAGGGCCGAGATCCCCAATGGGTCAACAGGGTCTTCTTCGCCGGCTATGACCCTCAGGCCGTTTGGTTGGACGATTTGAAACCTGCTTTTGGTGAGCAGCAGTTTTTCTTCGAACGCCGAATGCGTGAGATGCGATTAGGTCTGTGGGAACCCGAGTGGAAGATCGATACCGACGACGAATTGGTCAGCGCGTAGGGGAGAAGCTGTCAGCTATCAGCGATCAGCTCTCAGCCCGGAAACGGTATCGCCGGCGATTTCTTGGTGCTATGAGTAGGGTGGGCCTCGGCCCACCATTTGGCGCGACCGTTGGTGGGCCAAGGCCCACCCTACAGCTTGGGTGCATTCAATAAATGCCCAGATAATCAAGCGGTTGCGCCGATTGCTGACAGCTGAGAGCTATTTCAAAAGGTGTTTGAATTTGTGGCCTTCGCCGAGGGCTTTGACGATCACTGGAGGCGTCAGCGGTAGACGGTTGACTTCGGTTCCAATGGCCGCACAGACTGCGTTGCGGATGGCCGCGGCGGTCGGAATGAACGCGGGTTCGCCGAGGCCCTTGGCGCCGAAGGGCCCCCGGCCTGGGGCATCCTCCAACAAGGCGATGGTCACGGGGGGCGCATCGTCCGAGGTAGGGATCAAATAGTCGGTGAAACTGGGATTGAGCAGTCGACCCTGATCCAGTTTGAGCTCTTCGGTCAGAGCCCAGCCTATCGCCTGGACGACGCCGCCCTCGACCTGACCCTCCGCTGCGGTCCGGTGAAGAACCCGTCCGACGTCGTGGGCCGCGGCGACATGTTCGACTCTGACCAGGCCAAGCTCGGGATCGACGGCGACATCGACGACATGGCACGCCATCGCGTACGAAGCGTAGGGTGCTCCCGCGCCGGTGGCCTCGTTGAATTCTCGGGGTTCGGAGCGGTACCAGCCGGTGGAAATGGCCTCAATCCGACGGGCGGCCATCTCCCGGGTGACATCGCTCAAGGGAATCGACGGCCCGCCCCCGGAAACCCGGGCGTTGCTGCCGGTCAATTCGACCTCCTCCGGGCGACAGCCCAGCATTTCGGCCGCGACGGGATCCAATCGCCGCCGTAGCCGTTCGACGGCGTCCAATACCGCCCTCCCGGAGGCGTGGGCTCCTCGCGAGGCGACCGTTGGGCCGGAGTCGGCGACCGTCGTCGTGTCCGGTTGCCAGACCTGGACCCGATCCGGCTCGATACCCATGGCAGCCGCGGTGACCGTTTGCACGGCGGTCAGATTCCCCTGGCCCATTTCGGTCAGACCGACACGGACAATGACTGACGCGTCTTCCTGCAGGATGACAACCGCCGACGACCTGTCAAGGTGCTGGCCGCCCCGGTGAAGGTTGACGCCGTAGAGGACCAGGCTGACCCCACGGCCTCGCCGCCATGAGTCCGGGGCCCGGTGGGATTTCCGGATTTGAGTGGCGTCGTCAACCGCCCTCTCAAGACAAATACGGGCCATCTCAGGCGCCGCCAGCACCTGACCGGTGCAGGTCAAGGGATCTGAGGGGGTCACCAAATTGCGCCGGCGAAACTCCACCGGGTCCATTCCGAGCCGATGGGCCAGCATATCCATCGTCGCCTCGGAGGCGAAGCTGACCTGGGGTGCGCCGAATCCTCGATAGGCCCCCCCGAAGAGATTGTTGGTATAGGCGATCCGGGTTCTTACAGTGACGTTGGGCACGGCGTAGGGCCCGATTGCCGACACGTTTGCCCGTTCGGCGACTACAGTCGACAACCCGGCATAGGCGCCGCTGTCCAAAACGGCTTCCACCTGGGCGAAAACCAACTTCCCGTCTCGGTTTGCGCCCCACCGATGACGGACGATCATTGCGTGGCGTTTCGTGGTTACTTGAAGGTCGAATTCTCTTGAAAAGAGCAGGCGGACGGGACGTCGTGTGTGCCACGCCAAGACTGCGGCACAGGCTGCGGGCTCCGACGGATAGTCCTCCTTGCCGCCGAAGGCGCCGCCGGTCGGCGCTTGTTCGACGCGGACCGATGCCAGAGGAATCCCAAGCACGCGAGCCACGGCCTGCTGGATGTAGAACGGGCACTGGCAACTTGCGGTAATCGTGATTCGATCACCCTCGGGCACGGCAAGGCAAGCCTGGGGTTCCAAGTAGGCGTGATCCT
>DAOWGJ010000278.1 GCA_030637505.1 Holophagae bacterium | reverse complement strand
CATTGGCTGGCGAGTCATCCGCGCCGCTGACGAGGCGCGACAACGCAGTCGTAGCTGGGCTACTTCAAGGAGGAGCAACGAAGCCAGCGGTGTGGAGGGCCGTCAGGAGATGGTAGGAATCTCGGGCGCACTACACTAGGAGCTGTCAGCTATCAGCCTTCAGCTCTCAGCGAGGGCCTTTCTCTCACGGGGCGCACCTCTCGCTGCCACCGCCCCAGCACGTCTACGAGCCATACCGGCAGGCTCATTGCTTCACTTGATTGATCTCGTCAGATAACCGACAATCAATGACCATGAGCACAGTCTTTCAACATCGCAACGCCTGCATTCGCAGATTTCCCCTTCTCGTCGCTGGTCTGACCCTGACTCTGGGCGCCGCCGCCTGCGGCAAGGCGCCGACGCCGCCACCACCGGCCCCTCCGCCGGTGACGGTCACCGCTCCTCTTCAGCAGGATGTCCCCATCAAATTGAACTACGTGGGCACGACACAGGCGTTTGAAAACGTCAACATCAGGGCAAGGGTACAGGGTGAACTGGAACAGATCACCTTCAAGCCCAGTGCCCTGGTCAAGAAGGGCAAGCTGCTCTTCGTTGTTGAGCCGGAGCCCTACATCGCCACGCGGGACCGTGCGGTGGCCAGTCTGCAATCGGCCGAGGCGGGCCTTCGCCGGGCCGAGTCCGATCTCGATCGCCTGGAAGAGGCGGTCAAGACAAATGCCGTCAGCGCCCAGGAAGTGACGCGGGCCCAGGCCGAACGGGATCAGGCCGAGGCGGCGCTTGCAGAGAGCAAGGCGGCCCTGGTCACGGCTGAGATCCAACTGAGCTACACGGAGATCCACACGCCGATCAACGGTGTCATCAGCCGCAATCTGGTCGATGTCGGCAATCTGGTCGGCGCCGGCGAAGCAACCCTGCTGGCGACCGTTCGAAACATCGACCCGATCTTCGTCTTCTTCGAGGTTGACGAACGAATGATTTCCAGGATCTTAGCCGAGGTCGACGGGAAACGCCCTGAACCCGGCAATGAGAGCGAACGACCCATCGAGTTCATCCTCGAGGAGACCGGGCTCCGGGTTCAAGGCGCCATCGACTTCATCGACAATACCGTCGACCCGGAGACCGGCACCATCATGGTCAGAGCGGTCTTCCCCAATCCCAAGGCCCTGGTCCTCCCCGGTGTGTATGTCAAGGTCATTGTCGAAGGCGGCCTCCTGGAGGATGCGATCGTGGTCGAGGAAAAGGCCATCGGGACCGACCTGTCCGGCAAGTACCTCTACGTCGTGGGCACCGATAACGTTGTCGAACACCGTCCGGTCGAGTTGGGGCCCCGGCAGGAGGACGGCACGATCGTCATTTCTTCCGGCCTTGAACAGGGAGAACACTACATCGTCGACGGCCTCTTGAGGGCCAGACCCGGTCTGCCTGTCACTCCGCAGACCGCAGGCTCAGGGAGTTAGTATGGGCGGCTTCAGCCGGTTTTTCATCTACCGGCCGATCTTCGCACTGGTCATCGCGATCGTCATCGTCATCATCGGTGCGATTTCGATTCCGATTTTGCCGGTTGAGAGCATGCCGCAGATCACCCCCCCGACGGTTTCGGTCACGACAACCTACCCTGGCGCCAGCGCCACGGTGCTGGAGCAAACCGTCGCACAACCGATCGAACAGCAGATCAACGGCGTCGAGGACATGCTCTACATGTCCTCGAAGTCGTCCGCTTCCGGTAGCTACAACCTGACCGTGACCTTCAAGGTCGGCACGGACATCGACATGGCGACAGTCTTGACACAGAACCGGGTCGCGATCGCCGAGCCCTTATTGCCCGACGAGGTCAAGCGGCAGGGCGTCGAAGTCAAAAAGAAGAGCACTTCGATGATCCTCGCTGTGACCCTTTCTTCACCGGACGGTCGATACGACGACATGTTCTTGTCGAACTACGCCTCGACCCAGGTCCTGGACGTTCTGGCCAGGGTCAACGGCGTCGGCGAAGTCACAATTATGGGGGCCAAAGACTTCGGAATGCGGATCTGGATGGACCCCAGACTGCTCAAGGCCAGAGGACTGACGACCACCGACGTCATGGCCGCCCTGCGGGAACAAAACGTCCAGGTTGCGGCCGGCAAGATCGGAGAACCGCCGGCCAAGGCAGGGCAGAGTTTCGAGTACACGGTTACGACACTCGGGCGCCTCGAAGACCCCGAGCAGTACCGCAAGATCATCGTCAAACGCGGTGCTGACGGACGGATCGTTCGCATAGAAGACGTGGCACGGGTTGAGCTGGGCTCACAGACTTACGCCTGGTACGCCCAATTGGACGGCAAGCCAACGGCGATGTTGAGCGTCTATCAGATCCCGGGCTCCAATGCCCTTGATGTCGCCGCCGGTGTCATGGAGACAATGGACTCCCTCAGCGGGAGCTTCCCAGAAGGCCTTGAGTGGGCCGTGCCCTTCAACTCCACCGACTACATCGCGCAGTCGATCAGCGAGGTCATCACGACATTGTTGGTGGCAATCTTCCTGGTCATTCTGACGGTATTTATTTTCTTGCAAGATTTTAGAACCACACTGGTGCCGGCAGTCACCATTCCCGTGTCTCTGATCGGCACCTTTGCCGTCATGCTGATCTCCGGTCAGAGCATCAACAATCTGACACTGTTCGGACTGGTTTTGGCGATTGGCATCGTCGTCGACGACGCGATCGTCGTCGTCGAGAATACGATGCGCCTGATGGAAGACGAAGGTCTCGGCGCCAAGGAGGCGACCGCCAAGGCAATGGGCGAGGTCGGCGGCGCAATCGTCGCTACGACCCTGGTTCTTCTGGCGGTCTTCGCCCCCTCGATGGTCATGCCCGGCCTGACCGGCCGCATGTACCAACCCTTCGCCATCACGATTTCGGTCGCGACGATCTTTTCCTCGATCAACGCCCTGACCCTGAGCCCGGCCCTGTGCGGCCTGCTCTTGAAGACCTCGACCAAAGAACCTCGGGGCTTCTTCAAGTGGTTCAACCGAATTTTTGATTCGGGCACCAAGGGCTATATGGGCATTGTCCGCGTGGTGACCCGGCGTGCCGCCTTCGCCATGATTCTGGTCCTTGGTTTCCTCATTGCCTCGGCATTCGGCCTGACTCGGCTTCCCGCCGGCTTCGTTGAGGCCGAGGACGAAGGATACTTCTACGTCAACGCACAACTGCCTGCCGCCGCCTCCCTGGAGCGGACCTCCGAAGTGATGGAGCGGGTCAACACGATCTTGATGGAAACACCCGGCGTCAAAAACACAATCATCGTCGGCGGCTATACCTTGTTGGACGCCATCCAGGGCTCCAACTACGGCTTCTTGATCGCCACCCTGGAACATTGGGACGACCGCGAGCACACCGTCGATGAATTGATGCGAATGGTCCAGCCAAAACTGGCCCAAATCCAGGAGGGCGTCGTCTTCGCCTTTGGACCACCGCCGATCTCCGGTCTCGGCGCCGCTGGCGGCTTCCAGCTGGAACTCCAGGATCGCGGAGGCGCCGGGCTGATCCTGCTGGAGACCATCGCCAATGACGTCGTTGGCAAGGGTTTCGCCAGTCCCGTCATCACACGCGTCAATCAGAACTTCCGGGCGGGTGTGCCACAGCTGTTCGTCGACATCGACCGGACCAAGGCCAAGAGGATGGGCATTCCGCTCGAGGTCATCTTCAGCACCCTGCAGGCAAACCTCGGCGCGACCTACGTCAACGACTTCAACCTCTTCGGACGCACCTGGCGGGTCATGGTGCAGGCGGATCAGCAGTTCAGGGCCAACCCCGAAGACATCAACCGCCTCGAAGTCCGAGGGGCCTCCGGGAAGATGGTACCTCTGGGCACCCTGGTGCGGGTGTCCAGCACCGTCGGACCGGAGACCATCAACCGTTTCAACATGTTCCCCGCAGCCACGATCACCGGCTCGCCGATGCTGGGCTACAGCGAGGGCGACGCGGCAGATGAGGTCGAGCGATTGGTTCGTGAGAGTTCCCCATCGTCGATCGGCATGGAGTGGTCCGGAGTCACCCAGCAGCAGAAGGCGGCGGGCAATCTGGCCCCGGTGATCTTCGGCATGGCTATCATTTTCGTCTATCTCTTCCTGGCCGCTCAATACGAAAGCTGGTCGATTCCCTTCTCGGTGCTCTTGACCGTGCCCTTGGCCGTACTGGGAGCGGTCTTAATGACCATGGCACGAGGTCTGGACAACGGCATCTACTTCCAGATCGGCATGATTCTCCTGATCGGCATGGCCTCGAAGAACGCGATTCTTATCGTCGAATTCGCCAAGCAGCTCCATGAGGAGGGGCAGTCGGTCCTGGATGCCGCGTTGAACGCGGCTCACCTGAGATTCCGGCCCATCTTGATGACGGCCTTTTCCTTCATCCTCGGGGTGATCCCGTTGGTGATCGCCACCGGCGCCGGCGCCAAGAGCCGAGTAGCCCTGGGCAGCGCGGTCATGGGCGGCATGGCCCTGGCGACCATGCTTGGGATCTTCGTCATCCCGTTGCTCTACTACGTCATCCAGAGTCTGTCGGAACGATTCTTCGGTTCTGATGTCGCAACACAACCTGTCTCTCCAGATACCGAAACCGCTGGTTAGAAATCAGGAGCGGGAGGGGACAAACCCCAACACAGTCCAGTGTAGCCCCCAGGTACGCACCCAGGCGCGGCCGCTGACGCCGCCCCGGTCGCTGAAGCTGCTCCTGTTGTCTGACGCGGCACCTGTCTCGGCGCCTGTATTCCATCCCCGGCCTTCGGGAGCGCTTCGAGAACGACGTGAACTCAAACGACTGCCGATCGCTCCCGCTCGGTCCTTTCCCGGAGGGGCGACATTTTGGTATCGGGAGTAAACCGCCCCTCCGGGAAAGGGCCTCGGCGGCCTACGGCGTTGGCCGAGACTCGATCGCCGAGGCGTGCGCCGTGGATTGCCACCCTATGCATTGTTCGCAACTACACTTATGGCGGAAGGTTACCTTGAGAACAATGCAAAGAGTGGCACGTCCCGTCGGAGAAGGGCGCTCTCCGTTTTGGACGCCGTCCTTTTCCGATCCTTCTTCTTCTGTGTTTCTCTTTGCGTCTCTGCGTCTCTGCGTTTCATTGTGTTGATTGATTTCTGTGGTCAGCGGGTCAATACTGGGGAAGATTGGTCGTGGTTTTTGTTTACAAAACGCACCTTGGTCGCAATTATGAGGAGAGTCCGATGCGCAAAAGCCTTGCTTTCGTAGCTTCCGTGATCACTATGATCGTGGCGGCGAGCCTTGTGGCGGCACAGACGCCTGAGGGCGTCGAGCCGGCGGCGTGGGCCAAGGTCGAGGCTCAGTTGCAGGCACGGGGTCTGCAACCCGCGGGGGCCAAGACCGACCGCGATGTGCCGGTCGAGGTGGCGAAGCTTTTGCCGACGCCGGATCTATTAGGCGACTACGCCATTTTTGGGCGGGCCATCGCTGCGGACGGTGAGCTGATGGTGGTTGGGGCCAGGGACGATGACCAGGGTACCAGAGCGGGTGCTGTCTTTGTCTTTTCTCGACACCAAGGCGGAACCAACACCTGGGGTCAAGTGGCCAAACTG
>DAOWGJ010000179.1 GCA_030637505.1 Holophagae bacterium | reverse complement strand
CTACAGCGCCGGTGGCCAGGTTGAGGTCCTCGACGTTCAATTCGTGCTGTTCGGCCGCCAATTCGATCAGTCGTCGTCTGACTGCGTAGGCGGCCTCCCGAACCGCCGGCGATTCCGTCGGCACAGTTTTTGACCCGCCGGACGGTGTCGCAAACTGCGTGGTCGCCGTGTCGGCGTGCTCGATCTGAATGGCATGGGGATCGACCCCGAGTTCCTCGGCGACAATCATCGCCATCACCGACTTGGTGCCCGTGCCGATGTCCGATGCGCCCAGATTGAGGTTGACGCTGCCGTCGGCAAAGATCTTGACGATCGCGGTCGACGGAGGGCCTCCGCCTCCGGCGATCCACAAGCAGGCGCCCATGCCGACGCCACGCTTGAGATGAGTTTTCTGAGCGGTGCGTGAGCGGCCTGCCTCCCAGCTGAAGGCTGCAGCTCCCTCGGTCAGGCACTCATCGAGCCCTGTCGTCGTGTAGGGCTGCCCCCCGCGTGCCTGGCTGACGGAAGGGATGTTTTTCCGACGGAAAACGATGGGATCCATGCCGATGGCCTCGGCGAGATCGTCCATCATCTGTTCCAGCGCCCAGGAGCCTTGCGGGTGGCCCGGTGCACGGAAGGGCCGAGCCGGACCGGCGTTGATGAAGACGAACCGACTGGATGTCCGGACGTTGGCCACTGTGTAGAGGTCGCGGACCTGCCAGTCCTCCAGGCCAAAACCGCCTGCGGCATATGCGCCGGGGGTGCTCAGGGTCTCCATCGCCAATGCGGTCAGGGTGCCATCCTTCTTGACTCCAGCCTTGAGGGTCATCCGGGATGGTGGTCTGTTGCCCACGCACAGCATGTTCTCCTCACGGGAGAGGAACAGCTTGACCGGCCGTGCGGTCAGGCGTGCGAGGATCGGCGCGATGATCGAGTACTTGCCTGCCTGGAGCTTGGATCCGAAACCACCGCCCATGTAGTGGCCCACGATCCGGACTTTGGACAGCGGAAGACCGAGGATCTCCGCGACTCGGGCCTGAACGGCAAAGACACCCTGGGTCGATTCCCAGAGGGTCAGACGGTCGCCGTCCCACTGGGCGACGCAACCGTGCGTCTCCATCGGTACGTGGATCTCGCAGGCGGTGGTAAAGATGCGTTCGAGGACGACGTCTGCGGCGGCGAAGCCTTGACCGACATCCCCGCGTTCGTAGGGAGGCCTGGCCGGCAGCTCATTGCCATCGTCCCAGATTTTCGGACTTTCCGGGTCTGAGCTGCTCTCCTGGTCGGTGACGTGGGGGAGGACCTCGTAGTTCACTTTGATCGCCCGCAGCGCATCGGTCGCCTGCTGGGGCGTCTCGGCTGCGACGGCGGCCACCGCTTCGCCCTCATGTTGGCACAGGGCCGGGAAAAGCCGGCTCTCCGGTCCCCTGCGGTAGGCCCACGGAATGTCGGCCTCGGGTGTCGAAGCCGTGATCACGGCATGAACGCCGGACATCGCCTCGGCGGACGCTGAATCGACCGAGAGGATTCTGGCCCGCGCGTGGGGGCACCGGAGGATTGCGCCGTAGAGCATGCCGGGCAGGATGACGTCGGAGGGATAGACGGCTGTGCCGCTAACTCGTTCGTAGGCATCGACGCGGGGAAGACGTGTCCCGACAACACTGGTCTTCCCCCAGGGCTGTGGATATTCGGCCGGCGTTGGCGTCTCGGGTACGGTCCCTTCGATCCAATAGGGAGATTCTTCGCTCATCGGTTGTCTCCTTCCCGGCGGCCGTCTGCGGCCCGGTCAACCGCTCGCACGATGTGGTGGTAGGCGGCACACCGGCAGAGGTTGCCGCTCATTCCCTTCCGGATCTCCTCGGTCGAAGGGGAGGGGTTGGCCTGCAGCAGTCCCTCGGCGGCCATGATCTGGCCGGGCGTGCAATAACCGCATTGAAAGGCGTCTTCAGTGACGAAGGCTTGCTGGACATCGCCCAGCGCTTCGCCATTCATCAGTCCTTCGATCGTCGTGATTTGAGAACCTTCAGCTTCGACGGCCAGCGTCATGCAGGCGTACCGAGGTTGACCGTTGATCAAAACCGTACAGGAGCCGCACTCGCCCCGTTCGCAACCGACCTTGGTGCCGGTCAGGCCCAGGCGTTCCCGAAGCGTGAACAAGAGGGTCCAGCGGGGCTCGACAAGGAGCCGGTGGATTCGGCCGTTGATTTCGAGTCCGATTTGGACCATGGCTTCCGGCGCGGTGATCTCCGGGACGGCCTCCGCACGCCGGCCGGCCCCGGCGGCCGCCCCGAGGGCGCCGGCCCCCACCGTGCCGATGAATCCTCGGCGCGTGACGCCGTCTGGAGGCGGGTTCGTGATCTTGGTCTTTTTGGCCATGAGTCCTCCCTTATTGTCACATAAGTAGAATGAGCCTCAATATTTATGGATCTCGCATCATTCCAGTATAGCGTGCCGATGAGGGTCGAAGAGTCAAAGGGTCGAAGGGTCAAAGAGTTCGACAATGGGCGGACACGGGGGTCCGCCCCTAGAGTCGGGGTGAAACCGTTGGGGCGGGTCCCAGTGCCCCGCCCGAGCCGGTTGTCGTTTTCGTTCCCGAGTTTGAAAGGCAATTTGGGCCTACTGCCGAGAGTCGCGCTACAGTACACCGATGAACCGTTCGGCAAGTTCCGTGATCGATGTGATCCTTGAGCAGTGCAGCCCCGAGCCGGAGGCCGAGGTCCTTGACGTGCGCGTCGGACCGTACTGGACAATCGTCAAATCTTCAGTCGGAGCAGGCATGGCCTCAACGATGGCTGGGAGTTTCGATCGGCGGGTGGGTGTTCCGGTTGAGGCCGCGGGTGGGTTGCTCGATCTGGAGATGGGGGCGCTGCTTCAGCTTCTCCGTTCCTCTTCGGTCCCTGAGGCCGCCGTCGGTCTGGCGGCGGTCAACAGCCTGACCGATTTGAGGGGGCAGGCGGTTGAGGAAATCAACGCCAGAGACGTTCTCAAGCAGCGGGCCGTTGGCAAGGCTGTTGCCATGATCGGTCGTTTCCCCTTCGCTGATGAGATTCGGAGGAACAGCCGGGAGCTTTGGGTCTTCGAAAATGGTCCCGGACGGCGGGCCGATGATCTGGGACCGGAACACGTCGCCGACGTGTTGCCTCATGCCGAGGTCGTGGCGATCAGCGCCACAACCCTGATCAACCACAGCCTGGACGGCATACTTTCGTGCATCGATTCCCAGGCATTCACGATGATGCTCGGGCCCAGCACTCCAATGATGCCGTGTCTGTTCAACCTCGGTATCGATCTCTTGTGCGGGTCGGTGATCGAGGATCCCGCCGCGGTTATCAAAGCAGTGGAGCAGGGAGCGGTGACCCGGCAGATCTCAGGCGTACGGCGCGTCACGCTTGAGGTCCGGCCGGAGCAAAACCTTGAACGGTGATAGAGTTTCCGCGTTGAACTCGCTCTCCGGATGGAAGCTCCGCATGATCAGGATTCCCTCGAGGCTTTTCTTCTTCGAGTGGCTGAGTCTGGCCTCCGTTGCGGCCCTGTTCCTCTTTTTTGCAACACAACCAGTGACAACCCAGCCCCTGGGACTCGCCCTTTGGCTTCTCATGAGGATGGCTTTCTTCGCACTCTTGTCGACCATGGTGGTCATCCTGATCAACGTGCCGAGCTTCCTTCGTTCGCGGCATCATAGAAGGCAAGCCCTCCAGTCATTCGAGCCCCGTCATGCCTCCTACTGGATTGATACCGGACGCATCATGGTTTCTTTCAGTTTGATCCAGACGACGCACCTGATCCTCAAAGCCTATATCCCCCTGATCAACTCGGGCAACTTCGATCCGTTGCTCTGGCGGCTGGATTCTGTTCTTGGAGCCGGCCACGACCCGGTTGTCGTCGTCTTGCGCCTGTTTTCCGCGCCGTCGATTCACAGGGCTTTCGACGTTCTCTACAGCGGCGTGTATTTCTTTGCCTTGTGGGCTGGTGTGGTGGTCTTTTTTGCGTTCCTGCGCGGTCCATCGCGAATCGGTTTTTTCAACAGTTTTTTCGTAATGTGGCAGTTGGGCCTGCTGCTGTATGTGTTGCTGCCTTCGTGGGGGCCGGTATTCACTCGGCCCGAACTCTTCGAAGAGACCCTGACGAACATGCGGTTCACGGTGATGGTACAGCACCGTCTTTATCTCGAAACATCGAGCCTTGTTGCGGGACAGTACAACATCGTCATACGGAACTTCGGTCTTGCCGCGTTCCCCAGCCTTCACGTGGCCGTATTTGTTCTTTACTCCCTCTGGGCGCCGAAGGTTGGCCGGGTGTGGCTGTGGTGGAACGTGGCTCTCATCCCACTGATTCTCATCGGCAGCATGCTGACCGGGTACCACTATTTGATTGACGGAATCGTTGGAGCTCTCGTTGCGGCATGTGCCTGGGTCATCGGCAAACGAACCGTCGTTGAGAGCTGATAGCTCCTGCTACTCCGGCATCGGCGGAACGGGGACGTAGCAGCCTTCGAGGCGCTTGGCGAGGATCAGGTTGAAGATCAGCTCCTGGCCGTCGCGGTAGCCAGGTTTGTACCGTCTGTTGGAATCCTTCGGGGGGTTTTTGGAAATTCTGCCGAAGCTGGCGGCTATCAGCCGGTCACAGTCGTTCTCAGACCAGAACTTCATGTTCTGAACGCCGTCGGCAAAGCCCTTGAGATACTCCGGATCGTCGCTGACCCCGGACGCCGCCTGGAGGGCCGTCTCAAGGGCCTGATCGGTTCGGGCCTGAATCTCGAGATTAAGTTCTTCGGCCTGCCAGATTTCGTGACGGATCAGGGTCAGTTCGTAGTCTGCGGGGTAGGGGTCGCGTTCGCGGCCGTTCGACAGGGCTGAGGTCCTTGCGGCCTCGAAGGTAGCAAAAGTCGTCAGGCGTTGGTCAATCTCGGACAAGATCTTGCGGTGATCGCCCGCTTTGACCCAGTCTCGGGGCACGTCGAAGATCAATTGGACCTTGCAGGGAGACTCGGAAAAGAGCATGAAGGGCCCGTCGGAATGACTCTTGAGGATTGGCTCGGCCAAGGTCAGCAAAAGGTCCACCCGCGAACGCTTGACCTTGATCCGGTCAATTTTCACCACTTCTCCCGGCTCGAAGCGACGATCGGCCTTGGCCGACACGCCCAGTTCGTTGACATGATTGTCGTTGTAGGCGCCGGAGCAGTTGGAATAGACTTCGACCCGAAGGGCGGCCCATGCCCCCTCGAGATCCCGCTCCATCCGGTCCTCGAGGGCCGACGCCAGAGCTGTCGAGGCGCAGGAGATCAGAGCGGCGGAAAGGATGAGGGTCTGCAGTTTTCGCATCACGCCTTCTTTTTTCTCCGGGTCTTTTTGGGCTTGGGCGCCCGGGGATCCTTGCCCTGGGCTCGGAGTTTGGCCTCGCGCCGGGCGATTAGTTCAACGGCGTCGTCCAGGGTGACGCCCTCGGGGTCTTTGCCCTTGGGCACGCTGGCGTTGACGGTTCCGTCGGTGACATAGGGTCCAAACCGTCCGCTCTTGATCGAGAGTTCGAGCTTGGTGTCCGGGTGGGTCCCCAGCTCCTTGAGCGTCTGTATGCCTCGGGCTCGGCCGGCCTTGGGCTTCGAGAAGGCCTCGACTGCCGCCTCGAGGGTCACCGAAGCCAGGGCATCGTGGTTTTCGAGAGAGCGGGTTTCCGAGCCCATCTTGAGGTAGGGTCCGAACCGGCCGTCCTGGGCGGTGATGGCCTCGCCCTGATCAGGGTGGGTCCCGACGGTTCTGGGGAAGGAAAGCAACATCAATGCCGTTTCCAGATCGAGGGTTTCCGGATCCATCGTCGGCCACAGGCTGGCCATCTTGGGCTTGGATTTTTTGTCGCTGCCGCCGTCACCCAACTGGACGTACCACCCGAAACGCCCGTTCTTGAGATAGACCGGCAAATCGTTTTTCGGGTCGTTGCCGAGTGCTTCATCAGCCTTTCCGGCTTCGGCAAGCATCTCCAGTGCTTTGGCAAGGGTGAGTTCATCCGGCGCCACATCGTCGGGAACGGCGGCTCGTTGATCGCTGTCTCCACGCTGGAGGTAGGGGCCGTATCGACCCACCCGGACGGCGATTGTCTCTCCCTCTTCAGTCGTTCCCAGGTCGAACCGGGACACCACCCGTGGGTCAATCTGCTCCGCGTGAGCGGCGATCAGCGCCTTGAGTCCCAATTGGCGGATCTCGGTGTTCGAGCCGTTGCCTCCGGCATGCCCCAGGAAGAAAGCGCCCAGCCACGCGGTGGAGTCCAGTTGCCCACCGGCGATGGCATCCAGTTCGTTTTCCATTCGGGCGGTGAAATCGTAGTCGACCAGATCGGGCAGGTTTTCTTCGAGTAGACGGATGACCGCGAAGGCGGTGAAGGTCGGCACCAGTGCCGGCCCCTTGTGCCAGACGTAGCCTCGGTCCTGAATCGTCTGGATGATGCTGGCGTACGTCGAAGGGCGGCCGATGCCTCGGGTTTCCAGTTCCTTGACCAGGCTGGCCTCGGTGAAGCGGGCCGGCGGCTGGGTCGTGTGCTGGGTTGGCTCGAATGTCTCGGCCTCGACCCGATTTCCTGTCGCCAGAGGGGGGAGGACGGCTTCCTGGTCGGCCAATTCCGCCCCGGGATCGTCCGAACCTTCGACGTAGGCCCTCAAGAAACCGGGAAAGGTGATGACCTTGCCGCTGGCGGTGAATACCGCCGGACCGTCGGCACCTCCGTCGCCCCGCAAGCTGACCGTCGTGCGTCGGCCGGTGGCGTCGCACATCTGCGAGGCCAGGGTTCTTTTCCAGATAATTTCGTAAAGCCGTTGCTGGTCCCGGTCTAACTCTCCCTTGAGGCTGGCCGGCGTGCGGAAGACCTCTCCCGCCGGGCGAATGGCCTCGTGGGCCTCCTGTGCGTTCTTCGACTTCGAGGTGAAGATTCGAGGCTTTTCCGGAAGGTAATCCTTGCCGTACAGCTCCGCCACCTGCCGCCGGGCCGCCGAGACCGCCTCTTTGGAGAGCGTGTTGGAGTCCGTTCGCATGTAGGTGATGTAACCGTTCTCGTAAAGGCTCTGCGCGACCCGCATCGTCCGTTGGGCGTTGAACCGGAGTTTTCGGCCGGCCTCCTGTTGAAGGGTCGAGGTCATGAAGGGGGCGTAGGGTCTGTTGGTGAAGGGCTTTGCGATGACCTGGTCGACCTGCAGCGGTGTGCCGATCAGAGTCGCGGCCAGGCGGTTTGCGACCTCTCCGTCCAGTACCAGGACCTTTCCTTTGGGTTCGCCGGAGTCCGGGTCAAAGCTCTTGCCGATGGCGATCTTCCGGCCGTCCAACTCGGTCAGACGAGCCTTGAATCCACGGTGGTCGGTCCCGGTCAACGACGCTTCCAGGCCCCAGAACTCCGCGAGGGTGAAGCGGATCCGAGCCCTTTCCCGTTCAACGACCAATCGAGTCGCCACCGACTGTACCCGGCCGGCCGACAGCTTCGGCTTGATCTTGCGCCACAAGAGGGGCGAGACCTCGTAGCCGACCAGTCGATCCAGTACGCGCCGTGCCTCCTGGGCCTTGACCAGGTTGGCGTCAATATCTCGGGTTTCCTCCAAGGCCCTGGAGATGGCCGACTTCGTGATCTCGTGAAAGACCATCCGCCGGACCGGCACCTTGGGTTTGAGGACCTCCGCGAGATGCCAGGCAATGGCCTCTCCCTCGCGGTCTTCATCAGTGGCCAGGTAGACGACCTCGGCCTTGGCCAGGTGTTTCTTGAGTTTGGCGACGTGTGCCTTCTTCGAGGCGGGGATGACGTAGACGGGCGTGAATCCGGAGTCGACGTCGACGCCCAATCGGGCCCATTCTTTGTTTTTGATTCTGGCCGGGATCTCCGTCGCGTTGGACGGGAGGTCCCGAATGTGGCCAATCGACGACTCCACGGAGTAGTCCGAGCCCAGGAACCGGGAGATGGTTCGGGCCTTGGCGGGCGATTCGACAATGATCAATGCAGTTGCCATGGGGCCAGATAAAACCCCCTTGGCGGTAATTTGTCAAGCTGTCCGGAGAAAAAAGATGTCGGATGGAGGGCCGAAATGGGAGGTGGAACGGTCAAATTCTCCACGTTGCGACTGCGTTTTGGTTGTTCCTTTGAAGTTTCTTCGACTGATCGTGTAGAATCCGCAGCTGTGTTGCGCCCGGAGGAGATGACTGATGAGTGAGATTCCCAAGAGATACGACCACACCGCCGCCGAACAGCGTTGGCGGGAGCAGTGGCAGCAGTGGAAACTTCACAGCTGGGACGAGTCCCGGCCGCGTGAGGAAACCTTTGTCGTCGACACCCCTCCGCCGACCGTATCGGGTTCCCTCCACGTGGGCCACGTCTTCAGCTACACCCACCAGGACCTGTTGGTCCGTTTCCAGCGCATGCAGGGCCTCAACATCGCCTATCCGATGGGCTGGGACGACAATGGTCTGCCGACTGAGCGAAGAGTGCAGAACGTTTTGGGCATTCGATGCAACCCCCATTTGCCGTTCGACCCGGATTGGACCCCGACCAAGGTCGAGGGTATGAAGAAGAAGGACATCATAATCACTGAGGTCTCCCGTCAGAACTTCATTGAAGCCTGCGCGTTGATCACCGAAGAAGACGAGAAGGCCTTTGAACACCTGTGGCGGCGTCTGGGGCTGTCCCTGGACTGGGACGAGCAGTACGCGACGATTGATGATCTCAGCCGGCGGATTTCGCAGCTGTCCTACCTTGATCTGGTCGAGAAGGACCAAGTCTACAACATCGATTCTCCCACGATGTGGGACATCGATTTCCAGACAGCCGTGGCACAGGCGGAGGTTGAGGACCGGCCGCAGCAGGGTCTGTTCCACGACATTCGTTTTGCAGTAGAAGACGGGGGCGAGCTGTCGGTCGCAACGACTCGCCCCGAGCTTCTCGGCGCGTGCATTGCCGTCGTTGCCCACCCGGACGACGAGCGCTACCAGTCGCTGTTCGGGAAATACGCCATTACGCCGCTGTTCGGCGCCCGGGTGCCGATTTTGGCGGCCCAGCACGCTGACCCCGAGAAGGGCACCGGCATCTTGATGGTCTGCACTTTCGGCGACGCGATGGACGTCGAGTGGTGGAAACAGAGTCGGCTGCCGGTCAAGCAGTTGATCGGTCGCAATGGCAGGCTGGTGCCGGTCGTCTTCGGACAGGCGCCGTTTGAGAGCGTCAATACGGAAGCCGCACAGGCGGCCTACGATCAGATCGCCGGTTTGACCGCCAAGCAGGCCAAGAAGAAATCGGCCGAACTGCTGTCCGAAGAGGGTTCCTTTCCCGGGGGTGGCGCTGCCCTGGTCGGGGATCTCAGGCCGACTGACCAGATGGTCAAATTCTACGAAAAGGGCGACCGGCCGCTGGAATTCGTGCCGACCCGCCAGTGGTTCATCAAGATCCTCGAGCACAAAGAGGCTCTGCTGGCCCAGGGTCAGAAGATTGAGTGGCACCCGACCCACATGCGGACCCGTTATGACCATTGGGTCGAGGGCCTCAACCAGGATTGGTGTATTTCCCGGCAGCGCTATTTCGGCGTACCCTTCCCGGTGTGGTACGCGGTTGGCGACGACGGAGAACCCGTCTTTGATCAGCCGATCTTCGCAGCAAAAGACACCTTGCCGATCGATCCACAATACGATTGCCCCCCTGGATTCGACGAAGAATCGAGGGACCGACCGGGCGGCTTCACCGGCGACCCCGACGTCATGGACACCTGGGCGACGTCGTCTCTGACGCCGCAGATCCAGAGCCATTGGGGGGTCGACGAAGCCCGGCACGAAAAGCTCTTCCCAATGGATGTACGGCCGCAGTCGCACGAGATTATTCGCACCTGGGCCTTTTACACCATCGTCAAGGCCTGGATGCACTCGGGCGAGGTGCCGTGGCATCACGTCGTCATCTCGGGGTGGATCCTCGATCCCGACCGCAAGAAGATGTCCAAATCCAAGGGCAACGTCGTCACCCCGGAGAATCTGCTCGACGAGTGGACTGCCGACGGCGTGCGCTACTGGGCCGCCCGGGCGCGCCTGGGCACCGACACCGCCTACGATCCAAGCGTATTTAAGGTGGGCAAGCGTCTGGTCAACAAGGTCTTCAACGCCAGCCGCTTCGTCTTGATGCAGCTGGAGCGGGCCGAAGGCGACCTGCCCGGGATCGAACACATCACCGAGCCCCTGGACGTGGCTCTGGTCGAACGGCTGCGGAAAACCGTCACCCAGGCGACCACGGCCTTCGAGGCCTTCGACTACGCGACCGCTCTCCAGGTGGCGGAGGACGATTTCTGGAACTTCTGCGACCACTACCTGGAGCTGGTCAAGCTCCGGTCCTACTCAGAAGAAGACACGGCCGAGCGCCGATCGGCGATGGCGGCCTTGGCCTGGGGCCTGAAGACCTTTCTCAAGCTCCTGGCGCCCTTCCTGCCCTATGTCACCGAAGAAGTCTGGTCCTGGGCCTTCGCGGCCGATCAGGGTCGGGATCGGTCGATCCATACCTCGGCGTGGCCGACAGAGGACGAGGTCAGCGCCGTTGATCGTCCCGAGCACGAGGGTGTCTTCGAGGCGGCGGTTGAGCTTCTGGCCACCATTCGTGGGGCCAAGACCAAGGCTCAGAAAAGCCTGCGTTGGCCGGTTTCCAAGCTGGAGATCGCTGGGCCTGAGGTCGATCGAAAGGCCCTGCAGGTGGCCCTGGAGGATGTGCTCCGCGCGGGGCATGTCGATCCGGAAGCCGTAACCGTTTCAGACGGCCCCTCGCCCGATGATGGGAAATTTTCCGTCACGGTTGAACTGGCCGAGACAATGCCCGAGTAGAAACGACAACAATGCACCTGAGGCGCCGGCCCTGATCCAGGGCGGCCTGAACGAAACGAGGACACGATGATCGCACTGAAAAAATTCTTCAAGAAGCAAACGCCCCCGGATAGTGCCCGCATGATGGGTCGCAACGACACCTGCTGGTGCGGCAGCGGCGACAAATACAAAAAATGTCACTGCGACAAAGACCGAGCCTACTTCGCCCAGCTGCGCGCGTCGGGCGGCCGGGCGGGTTGAGCTCGGTGAGAGTGCTTGGCGTGTGCGGGCCGAATCGAGGGTAAACCGCCGCTGCCCTTCGCTTCGCTAAGGGCTGACGGTCTTCGGCCGTCGGAGCGGCAGATGGTAGGGGCACGGCGTGCCGTGCCCGTGTCCCAACACCCGAAATAGTTGAGATCGATGTGGTCGCAGTTCCGGTCCCCGACTCCGCCCACAGCCCCCGCCCCTGGTCTCCATCCCCGGCCTTCGGGCCGCTTCGCGTCCACGCTCGGTGCATTTCCCT
>DAOWGJ010000285.1 GCA_030637505.1 Holophagae bacterium | reverse complement strand
GAGCGCGCTGTCCGACTGATAGCTGAAAGCTGAGAGCTGAGAGCTTCCCGGCGAGCCGGGCAAGCGCCCCTTGGTTCCGGCTCGGCCGGGTTAGTTCAACAGTGATCATAGAGTAAACTCAATCACCAGAAAGACGATGGGAATCGTAGACATTGACCGGCAGATCAAATCGGGAGAACGATGGTGAACACACGAACACGGACCGGGCTCGCCCTCCCGACCGTACTTCTTCTGGCCGGCGCCCTACTCGGCAGCGTGCCGGCGGCTGCGGACGAACCGAAAGTCCTGATGCGCGGAATGTACTCCTACATGGCAGATGCGGCCCTCTTCAAGGAGTGTTTGACCGGCCGCCAGACACCGGTCGCCATGGAAGGCGACAACGCCGCCCTGGAACGAGCCTACCTCAAGGCACAACGAAAGCCCGGCGAGGAATTGTTGATCGAGGTCGAGGGACACATCGCTCAGCGGCCGGCGATGGAAGGCGACGAGACCGTGGAGAGCCTAGTGGTCGATCACTTCATCGGCGTCTGGCCGCGAGAGACCTGCGGAGCACACATGGCTACCGCGCCATTGAGGAACACCTACTGGCGGGTGACGCGCCTCGGCGGCCGGTCGGTTTCGGTCAGCGAGGGGCAGCGCGAGCCCCATCTGCTCCTCAGGTTGGATGGGCGCATCACCGGTTCTTCGGGCTGCAATCAACTGATGGGCGCCTACAAGGCCGACGTGTCTTCGATCAACATTGGCTCCCTGTCCATGACACGCAAGGCCTGCCCGCAGGGCATGGAGCAGGAACGAGCGTTGACGCGTGCGCTGGAAACGACGACCACCTGGAAGATCGTAGGCGAACACCTCGAACTCTTTGACGACGAGGGGCGAATCCTGGCGCGCTGTCAGGCGGTCTTTTTGAGATAGCCCGCAGCTCAGGCGCCTGCAAAGATCAGTTGCAGGCACCCGATCTGTAGGGTGGGCCTTGGCCCACCACACTGTGCGCCTCCGTTGGTGGGCCAAGGCCCACCCTACATTTACTCGTGCTCCCCGCGATAGTAACTCCGTACCCACACCGAAACAGTCCTACAGAAACGTCTATACTTCAACGGAACGACAGAAATATGGGGGACCGCTATGACCGCCGTGATCACATGGCTCAAGAACTGGAAACTACGGAGTTTTCGCACAGCGGCCGTCGCGGCCTTCGTTGTCTATACGATGGTCGGTTTCTTCGTCGTGCCGATGATCGTCGAGATGGTGATCGAGAAGCAGTCGATGTCGATGCTCAAGCGACAAGCGACCGTCGAAAAGGTACGGTGCAACCCGTTCACTCTGTCTTTGACCATCGAGGCCTTCTCCCTCCCCGATCGCCCCGGATCGGTATTGCTGGCGTTCGACTCGTTGTATGCCAATGCGCAGCTGTCCAGCATTTTTCGCTGGGCCCTGACCCTCAAAGACCTTGAGATCACCAATCCCACCATCGCCTTACGTCGTTTCTCCGACGGAACAATCAACCTGCTTGAAGTGATGGATGCGATCGAACAACCCGACGACGACAACGAAGGACTCGATCTGCCTCGCGCCGTCTTTTTGAATATCATCATCGACGACGGCAGCCTGCTGATCGAGGACCACAACCGGGAGAACCCCTTATTGTGGAATTGGAGCCCGATTGATTTCACCCTGCACGACATCAGCACCCTGCCCGACGACCGAGGCGGTAATGCCGGGACGATCGGTCTACCCGGCGGCGGCTCTATCGCTGCCTCGGGGTCGGTCGTAGTTGAGCCCTTCGGTCTTGACGGCTCGATTGCCGTCGAGCAGGTCTCCCTCAAGCACTCCTGGAGGGCGCTTGAGGAGCTCTTCGAGTTCGAGCTGACTGACGGCTTCCTGGACACCGATTTTCAATACAGCCTCTCCCTGGTCGAAGACGGAATGCACCTCGACGTGACGAACCTCAATGCCGGCATCTCGAACCTTGGTTTCAGCACCGTGGCAACCGATGTCGATCTCCTGATGGTTGATTCAATCACCGTGACAAAGGTCAGCGCCGGTTGGCCTGGACAGACCATCCACGGAGAATCTATCGTTGTATCCGGAGCTTCGGCCGTCGGCTGGCTCTCGCCGGACAGGACTCTGGCATGGGTTGAACTCATTCCTGAAGAGACCCAGGAAAAGGTCGTAGAGACCTATGAATCGCTGGAGGATAAGATCCACCTGAAGGCCTCCCTCGACCGGTTCGAGTTGCATGATTCCAATGCGGTGTACGAGGATCGCACCCAGGACCCGCCCGTTCGGTTCGAAGCGACCGGCGCCGACCTCGTCATCACCGACA
The DNA here is from genome assembly GCA_030637505.1 of Holophagae bacterium. Classification (GTDB taxonomy): domain Bacteria; phylum Acidobacteriota; class Thermoanaerobaculia; order Thermoanaerobaculales; family Sulfomarinibacteraceae; genus DAOWGJ01. The sequence continues at coordinate 3,619 of DAOWGJ010000285.1, read as the reverse complement.
TCTCGACCGAAAGTGGATCGGTGTGGACTTTTGAGGCAACGACGGGGTTCGGTGGCAAAGCGACCGCTAGAGCCAATGGCACCTTCAGTGCCCTTCCCTTCAATGTGCAGGCCGATGTCGGAGTTGACGCTCTCGACCGCAGTCCATTTCAACCCTATTTCGAGCTTTTCGCCCCTGTGGATCTTCAAGCCGGTACGCTGTCTGCCCAGGGAGAAGCCGCCGCATCATCGTCCGAAGACGGCCTTGGCGCTTCCTTTCAGGGGTCCCTGGGTGTCACCCGTTTAGACCTCAAGGAGACCTTGACCGGCGACCAGGTCTTGGGATGGGGTGACCTCTCGGTCGAGGGAATCGATGCGCAACTTCAGCCGATGTCCCTGGATGTCATGAACGTCGACATCAACGGCGCCGGACTGGAAATCACGATCGCCGAGGACGGTTCGATCAACCTCCTGGAGTTTTTCAACGCCCTCAACGAGGGTGAGGCGCCCGGTGATTCCCAAGACCAGAGTGGCCCTTCGGGTCTGCCCCCCGCCCGTATCGCCCGGCTTCGGCTAAACGACTGCTACGGGCGCTTGACCGACAAGACGATCGACAACACCTTCGTATTGAATCTCGTCAATATCAACGGATCGATCTCGGGCATTGCCACCGACACCCAGGCAGGCGCCGAGGTCGCCGTGGACGCCGAGGTCGAGACCGGCGGATTCGTTCGAGTCGAGGGCCGGATCGCCCCATTCGACTACGCCCGCCTGACCGATCTCAACATCGATGTGACGGACGTCGAACTGCCGCCGATGTCACCAATGTCAGTCAAGTTCATCGGACATCTCCTCACCCTCGGCACGGCCTCTCTCAATCTGGACTACGACATCGCCGACAGCGCTCTGGTCGGCGCCAACCACATCGAAGCCTACAACCTCGAGTTGAGCGACAAGGTCGAGGGTGAAGGCATGCTCAACCTTCCGTTTAAACTGGGGGTTTCACTGCTCAAGGACAAGAACGGCCGCATCACTCTGGACATTCCACTGGAAGGCAATCTCGAAGACGAGGGCTTCGGCCTGGGCGCTATGATCGAAGCAGGGGTCGAGGAGGTCATTTCCGAGCTGGTCAAGTCGCCATTCAGACTGCTCTCGAAGATCGGCGGTTCCGGGGACGAAGATCTGGAACATATCGAATTCCGAGCCGGCACAGCCACTCTCGAGGATCGGGCCGCCTCCAATCTCCAGATCCTCGCCACCGCAATGGGGGAACGCCCGACGCTGCGTCTCGAAATCCATGGCGCCGTCGACACCGGGGCCGACACCGAAGGTCTGAAGCAGGAGGCCCTGAAAAACGAGCTGCTCAGAAATGGGGTCACCGAAGAACAGATAGGCACGGTCATACCCATCGATATCCTGACAAAAATCTACCGGGACCACTTTTCCGGAGACGAGCTCGAGGCTCTCGAGGCAACCCACACTCCCCCATCGACAGACCTGGACGAGATTGCATTCCGGCAGGCCGTCAACCAGGCTCTGACCGAGGCTCAACCGGTCGACGAAACCCAGGTTCAGGCTCTCGGCCCCGCACGGGCACAGGCAATCCGGAAGTTTTTGGTTGAAAAGGCACAGCTCGATGCCGGGCGGGTGACCATCGAACCGGAGACGTCGGAACAAGACAACGCTGGATCGTGGGTCACGTCCCTTTTGGTGGTTGAGGCGGGTTAGATTCATCAGTATCAAATGCGCCGCGAATACACCTTCCTGCGATGGCCGACCGCCAAGGCCAGAACAACCAGATGTTGCTCCTGTATTTCGCAGATTATCCGGAAATCTCCAACGCGATAACGCCATAAACCAGCCAAATCTCCACGGAGGGGCTCACCGAAGTGCCTGGGGTTCTTGCACCCGGTGATGCGATCATCAAGCCAGTCAATGAGCCGTATCTGGATGGGCCGATCCAACTTGGCTAATTGGCGCTCGGCAAAATCGCTGATTTCAACCGTCCAAGCCAAGATCTTTCCTTACATCTTTGAGTGATTTTTGTCCGCCACCGTCAGCGAGTGCCTGCCTTGCCAGTTCCAAATCTTCGTTGTCTTCCAAATAACGAATAATCGCTTCACGTACTACAGCGCTACGATTGCTACCCCTTAATTTGACTAACACATCAATTTCCTGTTCCAGACTTTTCTCCATCCGAATCGCGAACATAGATTCCTCCACAAAGGCCGTATTACAATGTATAACAACCTTGAGACTCTGTCAATTAGACTTTGGAAAATGCCCCGCTCTGTTGTACGCTCTTGCCGGTCTAGATAGGGTTAACAACGAGGAGATCTGACCATGGGTGTTGAATTGTTGCTGGGCTCTGCGGTCTTCGCGCTGACGGTCGTTGTGCAGGTCGTCGCGGTCATGGCCGTCATTCGATTTCTCAAAAGGCGTGACCGCCTCGGCCGACTGGATTTCAGTTTGCGGTATGGCACCGCGGTACTCAGCGGCGCCATGCTGATCATGTTTGCAGGGCATTTGCTCCAAGTGAGTATCTGGGCCTGGCTCTTCAAGTGGATCGGCGAGTTCCAGGACTTCAAAACCGCGTTCTACCATTCCGCCGTCAATTTCTCATCTCTGGGTTACGGCGACGTCGTAATGAGCGACGAGTGGCGCCTGCTCGGCGCCCTGGAGGCAGCTGGAGGAATCCTGATGTTCGGCCTTTCCACAGCCTTGGGTTTTGCTGTGATCAACGGGATCTTCCGACTTTCCAAGGCTCAGGTAGTCCAGAAACCCAACAGCGCGAAATGAGTCGATCTGGAATATTGATGAGGCGCATGAGGGTCCTGATTCCGGTCATCGGCGCCATCGTGCTCTTCGGTTGCACGGTGGGCCCCGACTTCAAGGCGCCCACACCACCGGTGATTCCGAGCTGGTATCAGGAAGAAATGGAGGGCCTGAAGGCCGGCGAGGTCGATCTCATCGCCTGGTGGAAGGTCTTTGATGACCCGGTTTTGAACCACCTCGTCGAAACGGCACATGCCGAAAGCAACACTCTCGAAATAGCGGCGCTTCGGGTACTCGAGGCTCGCGCACAGCTGGGCATTTCCACAGGCATGCAGTGGCCGCAGGCCCAGGTCGCGACCGGCGACGCCACGTACATCTCCCCCACCGAACCGAACGAGCCGGTCAGCAACTTCGGGAGCTACAACCTCGGCGCCGGCGTCGCCTGGGAGCTCGATTTCTGGGGTCGCTACAGGCGGGGCATCGAGGCTTCTGATGCCGGCTTGTCGGCGACGATGGCTCGGTACGACGAGGCGCTGGTACTGCTGACCGCCCAGGTGGCTCAGACCTACACCATGATCCGCCTGAGCGAAGAGCAATTACGCATCGCCCGGCAGAATATCGTGATCCAACAACGGAGCTACGAGATCGTTGAGGTGCTGCACAGATTTGGTGAGAAAGCCGCTCTGGACCTGGAGCAGGCCAACACCCTGTTGCTCGGCACGGAGGCAACTGTCCCAAAACTCGAAGCCGCTCTCCAGAAGAACAAGAACGCGCTCGCCACGCTCTTGGGTCGGCCGCCAGGGGACCTGGAGGGATTGCTGGGTGGAGACCCTGAACTTCCCGAAATTCCCAACGAGATCATTGTG
>DAOWGJ010000066.1 GCA_030637505.1 Holophagae bacterium | reverse complement strand
GGCAAGGTGTCCACCGAGTCTGTTGGCAGATACACCACAGAGACACAGAGGACACAGAGGAACACGGAGGCCAACCCGAAGGCGCTCCCGGCGTTCGCCCACCCGCTTCGCGGGCTCAGCAGAAGGCCTGTCCATCGCCCTGGACGCAGGGCGTCCCATCGACCTACAAGCCTTCAGCACGCGGTCTTCGCCCGCTCGGGCGAACCAGTCCGACGCACGCAAGTTCCGTTTCAGGTGGCATGCCCTGTAGCCCGGTTGCACGCGAAGCGTGCTGGGGCAGAAGAGATGCGGGTGACAAGAACTGGTTCATGGAGCCCGTTTCTCTTCTGCCGTGGGCGGACGAAGTCCGCGTGCCGGGCGGACCTGACGGCTCCGTCGGCACTCTCCTTTGTGTGCTCTGTGCTCTCTGTGTCTCTGTGGTTATCTCGTTTTCCTGGATTCCGCCTCGCCTCCCCAGGCGATCGGAGGCTCGGTGGCTGAACGACTCACCGATTCCCAGGTTGATCTGATTGCCCGCAGGCTCTCCGAGACGAATGGGCGGAGCGGTGGTGGTCCAACGATTCTGGCTGGGCCGGTTCCCACGGACGTCGACCTCCGAGAAGGCGTGTTCGCAACGATCGACGATGCCGTCGAGGCCTCAGGGATCGCCTTCAAACGGCTTCACGGACAGACGCTGGATGCTCGCAGAACCATCATCGCGGCGATGCGGGCCGAAATGGTCCGGCAGGCGGAAAATCTGGCCCGGTTGGCTCACGAAGAAACCGGCTACGGCCGTTTCGAGGACAAGGTCCGGAAGAACCTCCTGGTCACCCACAAGACTCCGGGGACCGAGGACCTCGAACCACAAGCGGTCTCAGGTGACCACGGCCTGATGCTGTGCGAACCGGCGCCGTTCGGCGTCATCGGCGCGATCACACCGGTGACCAACGCCTCGAGCACGATCATCTGCAACGCCATCGGCATGGTAGCCGCAGGCAACAGCGCTGTCTTCAACGTCCACCCCGGCGCACGGCGCGTCGGCGCCGCCACCATTCAGGCCCTCAACATGGCGATCTCCGCCGCGGGCGGCCCGGCCAATCTGGTCACGTGTATCGCCGATCCGACGATCGAGTCCGCCCAGGCCCTGATGCACCATCCGGGCATCAACCTGCTGGTAGTCACCGGAGGCCCCGCGGTCGTCAAGGCGGCGATGAACAGCGGCAAGAGGGCCATCTGCGCCGGACCGGGCAACCCCCCGGTTGTTGTTGACGAGACTGCGGACATAGAACAGGCGGGGCGCGACATCGTTCTCGGCGCCTCATTCGACAACAACATCATCTGCGTCGACGAGAAGGAGACCATCGTCGTCGCTTCGGTCGCCGATGCCCTGCTGGACTCAATGGGAGGCCAGGGCGCCACCATCCTCAATCGGGCGGAAACTCGCCGACTCGAAACCGTGATCTTCGACGGCGTGACGACCCCCGGAAAACCGGGCACGGTCAACCGGGAATTGATCGGCAAGAATGCCTCAGTGATTCTTGGACGCATCGGCATCAGCGCAGGACCGGAAGTACGGCTGGTCGTTGCCGAAGTCGACGCCGAGCACCCCCTGATCTGGACCGAACAAATGATGCCGGTGATGCCGATCGTTCGGGTCCGGGATGCGGATGCAGCCATCGATCTCGCCCTGAGGGCCGAACGAGGCAACCGCCATACAGCCGGCATGTACTCCAAAAACCTGGACAATCTGAGCCGAATGGCGCGTGAGGTCAATTGTTCGATCTTCGTCAAGAATGGGCCCCACTACGCCGGTCTGGCCGAGGGTGGCGAAGGCCACACCAGCTTCACCATCGCAAGTCCCACCGGTGAGGGTCTCACCGGACCCCGGAGCTTCAGCCGGCTGCGCCGATGCGTGCTGGTCGACCATTTTCGGATCGTCTAGTGCGGACTGCCCTCACCCACCCCGCCGTCGCGATTCTCGAACTGGACAGTGTCGCCGCCGGCATCAGTACCGCGGATGCAATGGTCAAGAAGGCGCCGATCGCCGTAATCAAGGCCGGTACAGTCCACCCGGGCCACTACCTGATCCTGGTCGCCGGGTCGGTCGCGGCGGTCCAGGAAGCCCACGAAGAAGGGCTTGAGCAAGGCGGATCCTGGCTGACAGATCAGGTGCTGTTGCCCGACGTTCACCCCCAGGTGATCGGCGCGGCGCTCGGTGACCGTCGTGGGCTGTCAGCCGAGGCCCTGGCCGTCGTCGAATGCAGAAGCGTGCCAAGTCTCTTACGGGCGGCCGACGCCGCGGTCAAGGCGACCGAGGTCTCGATCGCCCGCATTCGGCTGGCCGACGACCTGGGAGGGCGTGCTTTTCTGCTTCTTGACGGACTTGTCGCCGATGTCGAAGCCGCCGATGAACTGTGCCGCGAGGTCATCCCTCAGCGGTTCCTCCTTCAAACCACTGTCATCCCTCGCCTGGACACGACACTCAAATCCCTGCTCAACGAGGGCACAAACTTCGCTGCGTGTGCCAACTTCCAGCCCGAAGGAGCTGAAATCCATGCTGCTGGGTAGGGTCATCGGAACCGTCGTGCCCTGCGTCATCACACCCGGGCTCGAAGGCGTGCCGATGCTCGTGGTGCAACCGCTGAGTCAGGAGCAAAAACCCACCGGCACGGCGATCGTCTGCGCGGACTCGACCCGGATGGCCGGCCCCGGCGAGTTGATCGCCTACGAGGGAGGACGGGAAGCAGCCCTCGCGCTCGACCCCTGGTTCGTTCCGGTTGACCAGACCATCGTCGGCATCGTCGACGGCGTAAACCTGGAGGATGGACAATGATCATCGGGCGGGTCGCCGGTCAGATCTTCATGACCATCAACCACCAGGCCTATGATGCCCGGACCCTGTTGATCATCGACCGACTGACGCCTGAAGGCGAGCCATCCGGGGGCTATTTGATCGCCGTCGACACCGTCGGCGCCGGCGCCGGCGAAACGGTATTGATCCTGGACGAGGGCAACTCCGCTCGCCAGGTCCTCGCTGATGCGAACGCCCCCGTCCGCGCCGTCGTCGTCGGCATCATCGACGATCTGACAGTCTTGGCCTCCTAGTGTCCCGTTTGACTAATTCCATGCGTCTATTTCGGCCCCTTTCCGACCCTGGCGGCGTTGCGCCAACTCGCGATACTCCCGGTATTACTGCGTCGGCGCGCCTTGCCAGGGCCGAAAATGACCTCGAGCTAGTCACACGGAACTAATCAAACGGGACACTAACTGCCCGGGGGCCAGCAGCTCCGAGGCCGGCAGCTCCGAGGCTAGCCCAGATCCAGCTC
>DAOWGJ010000097.1 GCA_030637505.1 Holophagae bacterium | reverse complement strand
CTAACCCCCATTCAGCCGACCTGGCAACTACTGCCTGGACCTTTGGTGCCGCATACGACCGAATCTTCAAATGCCTGCGGAACAGCCAGCCGAACCCTGTGTCCTTTTCAAAACGTTTCGAGACAACCTGTTCAGGGCGCGCGGCTATGCTGCTCAGACCACTCTCAACACCAACTCAATCGGGCAGTGGTCCGAGCCCATCACGTCGGGGTGGTGTTTGATATCGACAACACGGTCCGAGAGTTCCGGAGAAATGAAGAAGTAGTCGATGCGCCATCCGACGTTTCGCTGGCGAACCCCTGGACGATTGGACCACCATGTGTAATGGCCCGTTTCACCGGGATGCCGCTCCCTGAAGATGTCGACCCAGCCGTGATCGAGAAAGCGGGAGATCCATTCTCTTTCTTCCGGCAGGAACCCGGTGTTCTTCTTATTGGTCTTGGGGTTGGCAAGGTCGATCTCCTCGTGGGCGGTGTTGATATCGCCGCAGATAATGACCGAACGCCCCTGCCGACGCTGCTCTTCGGCGTGCTGCAACACGGCCTCCGAAAAGGCCAGCTTGTAGGGCACCCGGGATAGATCGTTGCCGCCGTTTGGAAAATAGCCCGTGTAAAAAAGGAAGTCGCCGTAGTCGGCGATGATCAGACGGCCTTCCGAGTTGAACCTCTGCTCGTCGAGGCCACCAAGGGTAACGCTGTTTGGTTCAGTCTTGGAATAGAGGCCGACGCCGGAGTAGCCCTTCTTCTCGGCGGCGTGAAACCAGGTTGTGTAGCCCTCAGGCTGGCGCGCCTCGGGGTCCATCTGCTCGGGCAAGGCCCGAACCTCCTGCAGCCCCATGATGTCCGGTTGGGCCTGACTGAGCCAATCGACGAAGCCTTTTCGGGTGCAGGCGCGTAGGCCGTTGACGTTCCAGGAGATCAGGCTGAGGGTTGTAGATTGATTCATCGATTCATTCTACCGATGTTTTTCGGCAGGGGGCGGCGATGCGAGTGATAATTGGGACTGATCCTGTACCTGACTCTGTCCCGGCAGCTGATTTCCATCCCCGGCCTTCGGGGGCGCTTTGAGGACTACGCAGAATCCTGGGCCACCGATCGCCCCCGCTCGGCGCATTTCCCGGAGGGGCTTGGTTACAGAAATCGGGAGACAACCGCCCCTCCGGAAAATGACCTCGGCGGCCTGCGGCGTTGGGCTAGAATCGATTGCTGATGCGCTCGCCGTGGATTGCCCCACACAGCCTTTCCCGACACGAAACCGTAGCTGGGAAGGCTGCCGGAGGGAAAAGCTGTGTACGGCACGTCCCGATTTGGGGTCTTGGGCGCCCTCGGGGCTGTACGTTGGCGTGGGCTGTTTCGGGCACTGACGCCGCCGCGGTTTGCAGTCCCGGTGTCAGTCTCCGAAGAGCAGGGCTTCCGCTGTCTCGAGAGTCGCCACCGGGAACCCGGCGTGGCGGGCGGCTTCGTGCTCCCGAGTCGTGTTGTGACCCCAGGCGGCCAGGACGCCCCTGACGCCGAGAGAGGCTGTCGAGACGAGATGGTTGAGTTTGTCATCCACGAAGGTGATCTGGGACGGGTTGCAATTCAATTGACCTGCCAGGATCCGAAGGTGTGAGGTCTTTGCGACGCCTGTCTCCTTGTCGAGGATCAGTCCGTCGCGAAAAAGTCGGTCAATTTCGAAGTGCTTCAACAGGAGCCTGACTGAAGCGCCGTCTTTGGCTGTGACCACCGCGAGAGTGGTGTGGTGCTGATGGCGCTCAAGCACTTCGATGAACGTTGGATAGGTCCTGTGGTATCCGAGCCAGCATTCGGGATCGTCGTTTCTCAGACGATGCCTGGTCCGGTAAAAGAGTTGGTGGAAATGACCCAACCAATCGGTGCCTAAACCATCCCTGATCCGGTCGTACTCCTCTTGGGTTCGGACATCAAGGCCGTTTGAGATGACATGGAGGGCGACGCCGAAATCTTCCGCCCGGTTTCCCAGCGGGACCAACCGTTCAAATGCGGCACGGCTTTCGGGGCGGCTTTCCACCTCGGTCTGGAGCCGAGAGTTCGGAGCAACCTCGGACCATGCCTCCAGAGCGGTCTGAAGCACCTCCTCCGCCGAGTCGCAGATCACACCGTCGAAATCCAGGGCAAGCACAGTCATGAATTGTGACATCAGCTGGTCGCCGACGCTCGAACAACTCGAGGAAAAAGGCATGAAGAGGGGAAAATAGCCACAAAAAGGCACAAAAAGGCACAAAAAGGGAAGCCATGAACCACGCTGTGCCTGCGTCCTGGAGCGCGGGGCTCCTGCCCCGCATTGTGACACTTGGAATATTGCAGGCAGCTAGGCTGATAGCTGATAGCTGATAGCTGACAGCTCATTCTGCCCCTCAGTCTCTTTCCGCGTACAGTGTCAAGAACCGGTCGAGGATCCGGTCCGCCTGTGGTGAGGGGCGGAGCCGGGCCATCAGGCGTTGAAATTCCTCGGGGTCGGGCACGTATTCCTGCAGGTAGACCTGAAGCCGTTCGCGGAGCCTGTCTTCGTTCATCTCCGAATGGAATTGTGTGCCGTAGACCGGTTTGCCCGCGAGTCTGATGATCTGGTTGGGGCATTTTTCGGAGGCAGCCAACTCCACCCAGCCTTCGGGCAGGCGACTGACCCGGTCGTTGTGGCCGAGTTGCACGAAGAAGGATGACGGGAAGTTCTCGAACAATGGGTCGTCGGCGCCCCGGCTGGTCAAGCTGATCTCGAACGAGCCGACTTCGGAGTTCTCTCGATCGACAATGACCTCGCCGCCAAGGGAAGTGGCCATGAATTGGTGACCCCAGCACGAACCGAATAACGGCCGGTCCTCTTCGATCAGACGAGAAAGGACATCCCGAAGGTAGGGGCTGAAGGGATGTTCACCGATGACCGAGTACCCCCCGGCGCCGCCGATCAGGACGGCATGAGCTGATTCGACATCCTGCCACCTGAGTTGGGGGTGCTCGACGATGTTGATGAAATCGAAGCGATCGACGTCAACCAGACAGCGTTCGATGAAGGCTCTGCGTTCCTGCATCAGGCTTTCCCGGTGGTCACGGATCTGAAGCAAAACCAATCTGAGGCGATCTCTTGAAGTTGTCATCAGGGGATTGTAACCAATTTCGCTGCAGGTCGAAATATCGGGGGAAGAGAGACGGTGCTTTCAAGGGAGCCATGGAGGGCTTGAAATGACCGGAGTGACGATCTACTCAACAGCAGGCTGCCCCTCCGGAAAACGACCGAGCGGGAGCGATCGGCGGCTATTGGATCGACGATTACCTTAACGCGCTCCCGAAGGCCGGGGTTGGGATCCAGGGGCCGGGCCAGCGACCGCCTCAGAATCAGCGACAGTGTCAAAAGACAGGATCAGCGGCAGCCTGCCAACCATCCTTCCACCCCCTGACCTCCGCAAAAACCTCGACGCCCGGCTCCAGTCGACGCCCGGCGTGACGGGATGCCGCATCGGTAATTTCCGGTTGAAGGCATCGGAGAAAAGGGTTGGTGGCCAACTCATCCATGAGGCTCGACGGCAATGTAGGCCGACCCGCGTTCCGGGTCATGCGGGCTTTAGCAAGGCGGTCTTGAAGTCGGTGATTTCCGGGTTCAACCTGCATTGCGAACTCGAGGTTCGCCACCGTGTATTCGTGTGCGCAGCAGACGCGGGTTTCGGGATCCAGGGTCGCCAGGCTGGCCAGTGAAGCGTACATCTGGGACGGCGTGCCCTCGAAAATGCGTCCGCAACCCCCGGCAAACAGGGTGTCGCCGCACAGCAGGTGGCCGTGGCCGACATATGCCACATGACCTCGAGTGTGTCCGGGCACCGAGAGAATATCAAGAGTCAGACCCGCGGCGCCGAGGGTGTCACCCTCGCTGACGGGGTGGGTGACGGCCGGGATAGACTCTTCGATT
>DAOWGJ010000399.1 GCA_030637505.1 Holophagae bacterium | reverse complement strand
CGGCGGAAAGCAGTGTTGGTTGATATTGCCGGGGCGCTTCGTGGTTTCTCCGACGAGACAGGATGGGGTAGTGACACCTATCTTACGTGGATTCGGACCATTGCGGAGGCCCGTTGGATCTCGGAGGGAGTTGAGAAATTGCCATGGTGGGTTGATGCTCAACATGTCGATGAAATCGCTGTTCCCGAGCGACATCAAAAGGCAAGGACATTCGATGGCCGAAACCCGCCTGAATTTAACATTCGCCTTGAGTTCTACGAGTTTATGAGGCGGTATGAACGGGTTTCGGGTGTACGTCTTGATGACCTCCGGTCCAATTTCCGCAACCCTAAACTCCTTCAAGGCAGAATCGAACTGGTGACACTCGCCGTGGGACGTTGCGGGTTCCGATCTCGGGATATTGTGCTGCTCATCCGCAAGGATCGGGGTTCCGTGACTCGTTGGCTTCGGCTTGGCATTTGCCGACAACGAGATGATTCGGTGTACAGGGACAGGTTAATCTCACTCGAACGGGTCATCACTCATGCCGAGTTCGCTGAGGAGGATACCGAAATCGCTTCAATACCCCAATGCTAAACGTGGCACCGTACGAAGCCTGACTCCGTGCTTTTGAGTCAGCTACACTGTTGAGTAGGCTCGATGGTTTTCACCAACGTTGGAGGCTGACATGGCACGATCCCGTATTTCGACGACGGCGCCCTGTGGAGTTCATTACCGGTTATTCGTTTTTTTCGTGGCGGTGAGTTACCTGTTCCTGGGCGCCTCTGCCGGTGCTCAACAGGTCGTTTTACAGAATGACTCTGTGACTGATTTCGGCAACGCCAACATCCAGGCGGGTTTTGTGGGAGGCGAGTCGGCGGCGGCGTGGCTGACCTCGTCGTGTGAAGGCAGCATGGTCGCCGTCCAGATTCTCTGGATGTCCACCACCGGCACCGCGCCCGACGAACTCCACGACTCAATTGTGATCAGCAACGTTGGGGCGTTTCCGATTCCCGGCGCCGAGCTGGTATCGATCAGCGGTCCCCTGTTGAGCGACGGCTTCTTGAACGAGTTCGTCCTGCCCGTGCCGGTCGTCGTCCAGCAGGGTTCGACCTACGTCGTGTCGCTGGAATTCGACCACGCTCCGCTTCCGACCGGACCGAGCGTTGTGACCGACCTCGACGGATGCCAGAGTGGAAAGAACGGGATCTATGCCATTCCACCCGGAGCGTGGTTCTCGAGCTGCGCCCTGGGTGTGACCGGTGATTTCGCGATTCGCGCCGTCGTCGAGTGCGGTGATACCGGGCTGATCTTCCAGGACGGTTTTGAGTCCGGAGACATCTCGATGTGGCCGAGTTAGGAAGGGGCCGTTCACAGCGACGCCTTGCCCCCTGGGTCTGATCCTGTAAACTCGGTCCAAGGACAAGTACAATGAGGCGGTTTCTGCCCTGGGATAGTCAATCACTGGAGGTGTGGGCTGAGAAGTACGCCTCTGGCGACTTCGTGGACCTCGACGGACATCGTACACACTTCGTGACCAAGGGCGACGGACCGCCCGTCGTTTTCGTGCACGGCTTCAACTACGACCTCAACTCCTGGATGACCAACATCGACGCCTTTGCCGAGTACTTCACCGTCTACGCTGTGGACCTCTGGGGAGCCGGTTTCAGCACACGACAGCCGTTGGACTACGGCTTTCCCCTGTTTGCTTCGCAGATTTGCCGATTCATGGACAGCCTCGGTATCAGGCGAACCCATCTGGTCGGCCACTCCATGGGTGGCGGTACGTCAATCTTCACTGCGGTCAACTACCGCCACAGGATCGACCGTCTGGTTCTCGTGGATTCAGTCGGTCTTTCGCGCCGACTTCCGCTTCGCGGCCGCCTCTTTATGCTTCCGCTGATTCCTGAGCTGGTACTTGCAATGAAAACCGACTCGGTTCGGAGGAAGAACCTCCTCGATCACTGGATTCACAACGGTGATCTTCTCACCAACGAGGTCTTCGAACGGATGACCCGTTACCAGAAGATCGAGGGAACCACCCGGGCGGCATTGCACATTCTACGGAAGGATTTTTTCAACACCCTCGAGGTCGAGATCAGGGCGCTCGCCGGCCTGGACATCCCGACCCTGATCGTATGGGGACGAAAGGACCGTTCGGTGCCTTTGGAATCCGGGACCAAGATGCACGACATCCTGAAGGGCTCACAGCTCGAAATTCTCGAAGACGCCGGACACCTCGCCAACTTCGATCAGTCTGAGGATTTCAACCGGATCGTCATCGACTTCCTGACCAGGGAGACGACGAGAAATCTGTGACGGCTTCACAGCTGATTTCTGCCGGCGATTCGCGGAGTTCTCCACTATCAATACGAAATAGGCAATGCCTCCAAGCCCGACCTTCTCACCAGTCTTCGTCGCGAGGTGCGGAAGGCGTGGTGAGATTCGGCGTTTTCGCAGATTGAGCGAATGAGGCGTACTTGACAGTACGTTGATTGAGCGAGATCAAGAAAACGTCGAAGATCGCTGCGTATTTCGCGCCGTAGTAGATCACTGGTGAGAAGTTCGGGCTACAGACTCCGAGAGCCCCGGCTGGATCGGGGGTTTGCCCAGACTACCTTCTGGTGCGGTCGGGTTGGGAAAGCCACGGGTATGGAGAGCAGGTGAATGAGCCGGGAGAAGGGAATAAGCCCCAGGAGCACCCAGGCGCCTATGATGTGCGCGTGCATCACCCAGCCCAGGTTGGCCAGAGTGGAGATATCCGGTTGAAGGGTGGCGAGGCTCAGAATGTAGGGCGCCAGAACTCCGGGCGCCCAGGCCGCGCCCCAGCGCATGCCCAGGGCCACGGACAGGCCCAGGATCACCTGGCCCAACAGGAGGAACAGCACCAGCGTGTCCATCCTAGAGGTGACGGCTCGGATCCGGGCATTGCCAAACCGCCGGAAGATCAGCACAAACAGCCCACCCGCAGCGAGAAATCCGAGGGCCAGCCCAATGCCCTCAACCGCCGGCAGAAATCCAGGGATCTGCAACAAGGTGGACCAGAATCGTGGCGCCAGAAGCGGGAGAATGTGCCCCACCAACAAGGCGATGATGCCCAGGTGCCAGGGTCCCGAGCCCCAACGAATGGTCTCCCCTTCCAGGAACTGGGACGACAGCGACGAGACGCCGATGGGGCCCCGCACGAAGCGGTAGGTCACCCCCAACACACAAACGACCGCTGCAATGTAAGGAAGGATCTGGAACAAGAAGGCATCAAACATGGTGAATGTCCTCCGGGACGTCCTCGTTCAGCAAGGAACGGATGGCCATCAGAAGATGACGGTAGGGATTCCGGTTTTCGACCAGGCCCTCGACCATGGTGTCGATGGGCGTACGCAGGCAGTACACGGCCAGGTCCACCCATTCCTCGCGGGTGAGGGAAGAGCTGCTTCGAAGTACCACGGCCAGGTGGTCGGGGAGCTCTCCTCCGAGGTCGAAACCGGCCCGCTCGTAGGACTCGGACAAGCCCACCATGAGTTTGGCCCGCTGGAAGCTCTCTTCTCCGAAGAGGTGCACGCTCAGGTACAAAATGCACTGGGGTTGGACGTCGAAGGTGCGCAGGTGCAACTCTTCAAGGCCGCGGAGGTCCGAGGGGGCCCCGTCCAGGGCCGGCAGTGCGTCGCTGAACTGGTCCAGCAGGTCCGCCGTTTCTTCGTGGTGAGCCCGCACCGTCCGTCGGCAGGTCTCGATGCGGTCGAGCAGGTCGGGGCTCGGGTAGTCCAAGAGCCGGGCCAGCTCGACATACAGGCCGCGCTCCACACCGGGCCGGACATTTGAAACGGGAGCGATCGTTGCGTGAGACAATTCTCACCACCCCCGCCTGGGCGCTTCGTTCTTGCCGAAGCCGCAGCTGCCTTTGCATTCGGCCACGTCCTGCTCGGCTTCGATGAATTCCTCTCGATTGGAGGGCGGCATCACGAAGCGCTCGCTGGGGTCGCTGATCATGGACAGGCGGTAGATGGAATCTGCCGTCTCCCGGTCAAGCCCCGCCTCGTCGAGGATGGCCTGAATCTTTTCGGGGTCCAGGCCCCCCAGGGTCTCGGCCCTGCGGTGGTAGCGCACGGCCAGCAGCTTCTTCAGGGCGGCCTCCACCGGCCGGCGATTTCCTGCGGCGAACAAGGTTGCCAGGTAGTCCAGCGGGATACGGGCCTCGTCGAAGGCGTTGAACACGTCGTGGGGCTCGTGGTCGTAGACGCCATCGTTCATGCGGCCCACCACGGGAAGAAGCGGCGGCACATAGAACAGCATGGGCAGCGTGCGGAACTCGGGGTGCAGCGGCAGGGCGAGACCCCACTCTTTCACAAAGCTGTATACCGGCGAACGTTGGGCGGCCCGGATCATCTCTTCAGGCATGCCTTTCATTCGGGCGGTGGCTTGCACCTCGGGATCGTTGGGGTCGAGGATGACGCTGAGCTGCGAGTCCACCAGCTCGTCGTCGTCCACGCTCATGGCGGCTTCGATGCGGTCGGCATCGTAGAGCAATACGCCCGTGAAGCGGATGCGGCCCACGCAAGAATGGAAACAGGCGGGGGCCTGGCCGGTTTCGACACGCGGGAAACACAAGATGCACTTCTCGGATTTGCCCGTCTTCCAGTTGTAGTAGACCTTTTTGTAGGGGCAGGCGGGCACGCAGGACCGCCAACCCCGGCATTTCTCCTGGTTGACCAGCACGATGCCGTCTTCGCCACGCTTGTACAGCGCACCGGAAGGACACGACGCCACGCACGCGGGATTGACACAGTGATTGCAAATGCGGGGCACGTACATCATGGCCATGCCCTCGACCGCGAACAGGGCTTGGCGTTCTTCTTCGGTGAGCCCCTCCAGGTTGGGATCGTTCTCGGCGTAGATGGGCGAGCCGCTGAGGTCGTCGTCCCAGTTGGGACCGGCCTTGATTTCCATCTGCTTGCCAGTCACCAGCGACACGGGCACGGCCGTCGGTTGGTCGTCGCCCTCGGGGGCGTCGAAGAGGTCGCGGTAGGTATAGGTCCAGGGCTCGTAGTAGTCGTCCAGCCCCGGTTGGTTGGGGTTGTAGAACAGCTTCAGCAGGGCGCCGATCTTGCCCTGCCCGCGAAGGCGCAGCTTGCCTTTGCCGTCTCGGACCCAGCCCCCCTTGAAATTCACCTGATCTTCCCAGTTGCTGGGGAAACCGGTGCCGGGCTTGGTCTCCACGTTGTTCCACCACATGTACTCGGCGCCGGGGCGGTCGGTCCATATGTTCTTGCAGGCTACGCTGCAGGTGTGACAGCCGATGCATTTGTCGAGGTGAAAGACCATCGATGTTTGTGCGCGTACGTCCATTTGAGGTCCCCCTACCACTCGAGCTTGTTGAGTTTGCGCAGGACCACGTAGGTCTCGCGGTTGACGCCCGTCGGGCCCCAGTAGTTGAAGAAGTAGCTGAATTGGGCGTAGCCCCCGATCATGAACAGCGGCTTGAGCCTCACGCGGCTCAGGCTGTTATGGGCTCCTGCCCTGCGCCCGCCCCGCCTCTGGCTCTTGGGCACGCCGATGGTGCGTTCGGTGGCGTGGTAGATGAAGCACATGCCCCTGGGAATGCGTGAGCTCACGCAGGCTCGGGTCACCACCACCCCGTGATCGTTCTCGACCTCGAGCCAGTCGTTATCGGCGATGTCGGCCTCCTTGGCGTCGCGATCGTTCATCCAGATGGGTTCACCACCGCGGCCGAGGGTGTGCATGCGCAGGGTGTCGCCGAAGGTCGAGTGGATGTGCCACTTGCCGTGGGGTGTGAGGTAGTTCAACACCAGACCGTCGGACGAATCGATGATCTCCAGGTCCCCGGTCTTGGCCCTTGGGATGCTTGGTTTGAAGGTGGGCAGGTGTTCGCCGAAGGCGATGTAGGCCTCGTGATCCAGGTACAGGTGCTGTCGACCCGTGAGAGTGCGCCAGGGGATGCGGTTCTCCACGTTCTGGCAGTAGGCCGAGTAGGTGCGGTCGTCCTTGGTCACGCCGGTCCAGAAGGGCGAGGTCAGGATTCGTCGCGGTCCCTGGCACAGATCGTCGAAGTCATAACGGACGTTCCGCGATCCTTCGGCCATATGGGTCAGGTCCATGCCCACCTTTTTGGATTCGGCCACGTAGGCCCGGTGGGCCAGCTCGCCGTTGGTCTCGGCGGCGAAATGCAATATGACGTTGCACACGTCGCGGTCGGCCTCGAGAGAGGGATAGGTTTTGCCCTCCCAGTTCTCGGTGGGGTGGGTCTCCAGGTAGGCGTCGTAGACGTCGTCCACCGCGTACTTGATGCCGTGCATTCCCAGCCCCGCGTTTCGGAAATTGGGCCCCAGAGAGATAAAGCGCCGGTAGACCTTGGTGTAGTCGCGCTCCACCACCGTGATGTTGGGCATGGTCTTGCCGGGGATGGCTTCGCATTCCCCTTTGGCCCAGTCCTTGATGCTCGGCTGGGCGATCTCGGCGGGTGTGTCATGCAAAAGGGGTGTAGTCACCACGTCTTTCATGGGTTCCATCGTGTAGCCCTCGGCCATCTCGGAGGTGGCCTTGGCCAGATCGCGGAAGATGGCCCAGTCACTCTTGGCCTCCCAACAGGGGTTCACGGCGGCCTGCAGGGGGTGGATGAAGGAGTGCATGTCGGTCGAGCTGAGGTCGTCCTTCTCGTAGTAGGTCGCCGCCGGCAGCACGATGTCCGAGTACAGCGCCGAGGTGTCCATGCGGAAGTTCAGGTCCACAATCAGGTCCATCTTTCCGAGCTCTACCTTGTCGTGCCAGGTCACCTCTTTGATGCTGTCTTTCGCTTTTTCTTCGGCCACCGCGTCAGAGTGCGTGCCCAGGTAGTGCCTGAGGAAGTACTCGTGGCCCTTGGCCGAAGACTGAATGGCGTTGCCTCGCCAGATGTACCAGAGGCGGGGGTAGCTCTCGGGGTTGTTGGGGTCTTCCATTGAGAACTTGAGCTCCCGCTCCTTGATCTGCTGAACGACGTATTTCTGGATCTCCTCGTCGCTGTCGGCGCCTGCCTCCTGGGCGTCGCGCACCACGTCGAAGTTGCTGCGGTTGAACTGAGGGAAACAGGGGAGCCAACCGCAACGCACGGCCAGGGCCTGTTTGTCGGCGGTGTGGCCCGTGGTCATCACGTGCTTTTCATCGGATACGGGGCAGACCTCCGAAAACTCCTTTTCGTAACGCCACTGATCGGAGTGCATGTAGTGGAAACTGGGCGTATTCTGCAGCCTCGGTGGGCCGCCCCAGTCGCCGCCGAAGGCGATGGGCGCCCACGATGCACCGGGAACAAGTTTCTCCTGGCCGACGTAGTGGTTCAGGCCGCCGCCGTTCTTGCCCACACAGCCCGTGAGGATGAGGGGAACGATACAAGCCCGGTAGATGAGGTTGTTGTGGTACCAGTGGTTCGCGCCGGCGCCGATGATGATCGAGCACTTGCCCTCGCTGCGCTCGGCCGTGTCGGTCCACTCGCGAGCGAAGCGCTCCACCACGTTGCCGGATACGCCGGTGTAGCGTTCCTGCCATGCAGGAGTGTAGATGGCCTGTTCGTCGTCATAGCCCTTGGGCCAGTCGCCGGCCTGACCCCGGCCCACGCCGTAGGTGCCCAACAGCAGTTCCAGACCGGTGGTCACAAACACCGGACCGTCGATGGTTTCGACGCTGTGCACGGGCACGTTGCGCGGGATGCGCTTGTCGTTCTCGCCCTCGGAGAAATCCTGGAATGCCACGGGTACCGTGTCCCCCTCGGCGTCGAGGAAGAGTCTGGGATCGATGACCTCGCCGGTCTCGGGATCTTCGAGCTTGAGGTTCCACTGACCCTTCTGCTCCTGCCAGCGGTGACCGATGGTTCCGCCGGGAATGCGCAACCGGCCGCTCTCAGCGTCCAGTACGAAGGTCTTCCACTCGGCGTTCTCTTGTTCAGCCGTGGTGGCGATCTCCGAAGCCCTCAGCAGTTTGCCGGGTTCGTACACGCCGTCACCCCGATCCTCGAGGCGAACCAGGAAGGGCAGGTCACTGTATTCCTTGAGGTAGTCCATGAAGTAGGGGACCTGGCGATCGACGAAGAACTCTTTGAGGATCACGTGGGTGGCGGCGAGCCAGAAGGCCCCGTCCATGCCCTGGTGAAGTGGAATCCACTCGTCGGCAACCTTGGCCACTATGTTGAAGTCGGGGCTGAACACCGAGACTTTGGTTCCTTGATGTCGAGCCTCCACCAGGAAGTGGGAGTCGGGCGTGCGGGTCATGAGCACGTTCGAGCCCACCACGGCGATGAACTTGGACTTGTACCAGTCGGCGCTTTCGGCCACGTCGGTCTGCTCGCCCCAGATCTCTGGTGAGGCCGGGGGAAGGTCGCAGTACCAATCGTAAAACGAGAGGGCCACGCCACCCATGAGCTGCAGGAAGCGCGCACCGCCGGCGTAGCTGATCATGGACATCGCCGGAATGGGGGAGAAGCCCACGAGGCGATCGGGCCCGTGTTTCTGAACCGTGTGCAGGTTGCCAGCGGCCAGGATCTCGTGCACCTCGTCCCAGCTTGCGCGTCGGAATCCGCCTTTGCCCCGCGCGCTCTGATAGCGCCGGCGCGACTCGGGGTTACCCACGACATCGGCGTAGGCGGCCACGGGGTCGCCGGGATGCTTGGCTTTGGCCTCGCGCCACAGATCCAAAAAAGCGCCACGCACTGTGGGATATTTCACGCGCAGGGGGCTGTAGAGGTACCACGAGCAGGAGATTCCCCGCTGGCATCCTCGAGGCTCGTAGGGCGGCAGCTCCCGATCGAAGCGCGGGTAGTCCAGCGCCTGCATCTCCCAGGAGACGATGCCCTTCTTCACGTAGATGTTCCAACTGCACGAGCCGGTGCAATTCACACCGTGGGTGCTGCGCACGACCTTGTCATAGGACCATCGGTTTCGGTACAGGTCCTCCCAGGAACGTTCCGTGGGCGAGAAGATGTCTTTGATCCAGGTCATGACCGGGCTCCCTTGGACTTTGCCAGGAGGCGTTTGCGTGATCCGGCGGCGGCGGGTCCATAGGCCATGCCGATGCCGGCGATGCCCAGGCCGCCGAGCAGCAGACCCGGGATCAATACGGGGTTCGAAGGTGTGCCGGGTTCACCTGAGAGTTCGTCCGATTCGAGGTAGGCCACCAGATCGACCACTTCCTGTTCCCCGAGTTTGTGGTCGGCGTAGGCGGCCTTCATGATCGGGAATGCCAAGTTGGTGCAGGCAGACACCAGAGCCACGTGGCTCCTGCGCTCGCCGATACCCTGAAGATCCGCGCCCAGGTTCCCGCCCTTGTGGCCGGCCTGGTGGCAGGCGCCGCAGGCCATGCCCCTGGCGCTAAACCGGGTCTCTCCAAAGAACAGCGACCGACCGTGTTCGGCGTCTCCCACCAATTGGACCTCCTGCTCACCGACTTCTTCGCTCGGTGCGGATGCCTCCTCGAGCAGGTCGGCCGCGTCGGCCCTGGCCAGGAAGAGCACAAGCCGGCTCTTCTGATCGTCGGGCAGCGGCTCGGTAAATTCCTCTTCTTCCATGCGCTCGAGGGCATCATCGACGTCCCCTGGAACCCAGTCGACCAGGGAAATCAGGTCGGGCCCAACCGACTCCCCCCCTCCGATGGTGTGACAATCCAAACAACGGTCAACGAAGACCTTGGCCCCGACATCGACTGCTGCCGCCGCGTTGAGACTGACCAAAGTGGCGCACAACAGACACGATACCGTTGCCGGCAAAGACAGCAATCGAGGGTTCATGAGTTCCTCCAGCCCCAAACCTGGGAATAGTGTATTACAGTTGTGGAGTTGCTCAGAAGAGAAAAAATTGATTCAACAATCCGCTGAATCAGCTGGGTTTTGGCTCGCCCGGTCTCAGAATCCGATTGCCTGCACCTGAAAAGGTGCCCGGCACATGAAACTAGTGTAGTGCGCCTGAAGTTCGTTCCATTAGCTGGCGAGTCATCCGCGCCGCTGACGAGGCGCGACAACGCAGTCGTAGCTGGGCTACTTCAAGGAGGAGCAACGAAGCCAGCG
>DAOWGJ010000389.1 GCA_030637505.1 Holophagae bacterium | reverse complement strand
TCCATTGAGGGGGCAGAATAACGAACGCGAGGGCAGCGAGCATGGCGTGGGACACAATCAACGGTGCGATCCGCCGGTGCCGAGAAAAGAGGAGCATCCACATGAGCCCCAGGATCGTGGTCGAGGCGACCAGAACCGTGCAGGGAAGGTGGAGAAGACCGAAGAGCAGGGCTGCGGCTGCGGTCGCGACAGCCGGTTTTCGGAGGATCTCGCCGATCACGGGCCGGAGGAACAGCTGGAGGAGTCCCTGTTGGAGAGCCGCCCACACCAGGTGTTGACCGAACCACACGAACAAACCGAATACGCTCGCCTGCGCGAGTTTCAGTGGGATCTCATCGTACGGACCCCGGATCGTCAAGCCCCACACCAGCAGCCCAAACCCAGGAATGGCGGTTGCGGCGAACGTCTCAAGCCACGCCCTGCGTGAAGACCCAGGCGCATGCACCAGGACCCGTTCGAATCCACCACGTCGCTTGATCGATGTCACGAAAACCGCGGCGACAACCCCGAAGGCCGGAACCTCGAACAGGGGGTTGGAGAGTCCCCTCAACACCCACTGGTCAACGACGAATGCACCCAAGAGGACAAACACCTCAACGAGGCTTCGTCTCAGACCAGGCGATGGCCATTGTTGCATCGGGTGATTCTAACCGGTTGAGGGTGGGCATCACACTCTGAATCGTCGATTGCTGACGGGTTCATCTGTTGGTCGATATACGTGATCAGCCGCATTGCAATGATATCCTCGTTGAAGGCTTGTAGCATGATTTCCAAACCCGAAGTCACACCAACTACTCTGGAGACAGTCCGAAACTGGATGAGCGTCGGTCCAGGCAGGGCTGTGAGCATTCTGCTCGGAGTTATCGCAACGACGGCGGGGGTCGCGATTCTCAACAGAGCGGGCGTCGCATTCGAGGTGGGCGGTAGCGTTGGCCTGATATTTCCGGCCGCGGCGGTCGCGGTGCTCGCTGGCCTGTTCTTCCGGTGGTGGGGTGTCGGTGCGGTCTTCGTTGGATATTGCCTGACCCCGTGGGGGCTGTCGACGACACCGGGCCGCATCGTATTCTTTGCGTTTGCGGCAACCCTGCAGGCCGTGGGTCCCGCCTTGGTGGTGAATCGGCTGCGGGCGAGCGAGTTTCGGTGCATCCAGTTCTTGGGAGCTGTCGCAGTCCTGCCGACACTGGTTTCGGCCCTTGTGGCCATGCCGGGGTTGATCCTGTTGAGCCGGCCGCAGATGAGTGTCGAACAGGCTTTCGTTTCCTTTTCCGGCTGGTTTCTGGGTGATCTTGTCGCTGTCATGTTGTTGGCGGTGCCGGTCGTGCTGGCTATACGGCCCGACCTCGTGCTGAACGAAAATTTCGTCCGTCTGTACCGGGGTTGGATCGAATCCCCAGCCACCGTTGCGAGGCCGATGGTGATGATCGGTTTCGTCCTGATCGGAATGGAACTGACCCTTCGGTTCGCTCTGGTCGGCGTGCACTGGATTGCCGCATTGCTGTTGATCCCCATCCTGTGGGCGGCGGTCAGGGGAGGCGTAGGGGCGGCACTGCAGGTCAACGCCGTTGCCGGAATAGTCTACGTTGTACAGGTAGTTCGCATTCAGGCCCACCACGAAGGTATGGGGTTGTTCGCGGAGTTGTTCTCCAGTTACCTCAACCTGTTGGTTTTCGTCGGTGCTGCCCTGGTTGTTGGTTTGGCATGGGGGAGGGCCGATGCCCTTGTACGCGAATTGGATGAGCACCGCCGTCTGTTGCAAGAGAATTTCGAGCGGGTCGTAACAGCCCTGGCGGCGGCCGTCGAGGCCAAGGACCCCTTGACCAAGGGGCATGTCCAGCGCGTGGCTAAATTGGCGGTGGCCGTTGGGAAAGGACTGGGTTTGGCGGGGCAGAAATTGGAAATGCTCCGTTTTGCCGCCCTCCTTCATGATGTTGGGAAGATCGGAGTCCCCGAGCAAATCCTCAATAAGCCGGGACCGCTGACTCCTGAGGAACGGGCGATCGTCGAGCGTCATGTTACGGTCGGTGTAGAGATCATCGAAACCGTCGATATCCTTGGGCCGGCAATCCCCTTCATTCGGTACCATCAGGAGCGGTGGGACGGCGGCACCGATGCCAAAGAACTCAAGTATCCGGGTTATTTCGGACTCAAAGGCGAGGAGATCCCGTTGGAGGCGCGAATCATCGCCGTCGTCGACACATGGGACGCCATTACCAGTGACCGGCCCTATCGGCAGGCCCAATCCCCGGAGTTTGCGCTGGAGGTACTGCAGGCCGAGGCCGGGAAGCAGTTTGATCCCGAAGTAGTCAAGGCACTGCACAGGGTCGTCAGTTCGAGAGGCGGTGTGCCCAGCAGCGACCGCATTCCGATCATGGGCAGCAAACTGCCGAAGTGGGTCTCGGATTGAGGGGAAACACAGGAAACTAGAAACTGGACGCAGGAAAGTTAAAGAACCCACCCCCTCAGGGGGCGGATTCTTTAACTTTCCAGTTTCGTCTCAGATTCCCCACACCAAGCTGATCTCCTTGACGGTCACATCCGCCTGTTTGGGACGAACGGCGACCTCTTCAATGGTGTTCGCGAGTTCATCCGACGCGGCGGCGATGCTTTCGATCTCGTCTTGCATTTCGGCGGCGAGATCCTCCAGTTGGTGCTCAATTCGGTCGATTTCATGTTCGGACTCTTGCACGGAGGCTTCGGCTTTTTGACGCATCCGCCGTTTTCCAGCCGAACTCCTGAGTTTGGAGGTTGCCTTTCCGGCGGCCGACCGAAGGCTGCGGGAGCCCAGTAGGACCGAAAAGAGGCCCTCGACCATTCCGAGCCTCTCTTCGGCATGCCGGGAGTCAAGATCGACCTGGTCCCGTTCAAGTTCATCGCGTTCTCGTTCCAGCCTTCGTTCGATGGTGTCAATCTTGCGTTCGAATTTTCGGCGAGCGGCGTCTTGCCTGCTGTCATCAGCCCGGTCTGCCATTTCCAGACACCGGTCGAGGAATTCATCTCGGCTCTCGCCGATTTCCGCAACGCATTTGAGCTTGGTATTGGCCAGAACCGGAATCGCCCGACGGGCCCGCCATCTGACGAAAGAACGATCCGCCGAACGGAGTTCTTTGGCCAGTGCCTCCGGTGCTGCGACGGGGAAGCGGGCCTCCGAAGGTGGCACATCCGAGAGCTCCGGCTCGGTCTCCAGCGGTTCGGCATCATCCCAAAGAGCCTTTCCCCGCTGGTCAATCGGTACTCGCCAGAACTCGGTGATGGTGCGGACCAGGGCCAGAGTTCGGCGTTCGACGGTCACCCGGTTGTGGATTAGGAGCGATGGCCCTACCAGACCGTCTTGGGCGCCGAAGAGCTGTGGAACGTCAATTGGAAGGACAGGAGGGCCGGAACGCCCGACCTCAGTCTGATGTTCGGCCTGGTGTGAATGGGAAGGTGATTTCGGACTGGAGGCCACTGTCTGGGGCACGGCCGGGACCGTTTCGGCGAGCAGTGGACCCATTTCCGACAGAGCGACCGGACCCCGGAGATAGCTCATCGCCCAGCGTGAGGAGAAAACTTGAATCCGGTTCTCGGCTCGAATGTCGTGGAGGAGAAACTCCCTCTTGGCCAGTGAGGCGACGACCCTTTCGATCTCTCGACCATCTTCGGTGCCGGCGAGACCCAGACCCTCAAGGGCGCGGTCGCGATCCCGCTCCGTGATCAGACGCCCAATCACCTTGACGCCGGCGTTCCCCAGGGCTTTAAAGTCCAGATCGACGGGATTTTGGGTGGCCAGCCACACGCCGGTTCCAAAGGCGCGCCCCTGCTTGAGCAGGGTGAGGAGGGGACCCTTGGTAGGGGGGTTTGCGGGGTAGGGAGGGAGTATGCCGTGGACCTCGTCGATGTAGAGCAGGGCGCGCAGCCCGGAAGAGGCCGGTTGACGCCGCATCCATGCGACCAACTCGGATATGACGAGAGCCAGACAAAATTGCCGTTGGCGGTCGTCGAGGTGGGCCAGAGTAATAATCGTTGCACTTGGGTTACCCGGTGGTCCGAGGAGGTGTTCCATGTCCAGAGGGACACCCTCGGTCCACGCGGCGAATGACGGGCTGGCAATGAGAGTATTGAGCGCCATCACCAACTTCATTCGACGGTCTCTTGGGTAGAAGGTCTCCAGGGGCAGGGCGCCGAGATGGTCGATCGGCGGGTCAGCGATGTTGCTCAGGAGGCCCGCCAGGTCGAGGCCTCGGCCCTGTCGCCAATTCTCCAGGATGATGGATGCCACCAGGACGTGATCCGGGTCAGAGAGTGGATCACCGCCGCGGTCCGCCAGGGAGAGAAGCGCCGAGGTCAGGCCGTTGACCCGGTCTCGAGCGCCGTCCGGGTCCGCGCCCGGATCCCATCCCGGAGGGGGTATCAGGCTTGGCAGAATGTCGAGGGGGGCGCCGGAGGCGATGCCGGGGGTCACCAACTGCCATCGGACCCCCCGGGCGACAGCGGCGACGTCACTGCCTTCGAGTCCGCTGCTCTTGAGTCCTTTTCTCCACAACGCTGCCTGCTTGGCTGCGGCTGTCGCTGAAGCCTCGGAGCTCTTGGCGTCAGGGGGCAGCCACGGCTCGAAATCTGGGGGACTGAGGTCCGGGAAATTGAGGAGAAGGTTGAGCATGTCGCCCTTGAGGTCGATGATCAAGAGCGGCACGCCGCGCCGAGCCAACTCCTCGAGTGTGACAATTCCCAGGCCGGTCTTGCCCGATCCGGTCATGCCGAGGCATATCGCGTGTGTCGTCAGGTGGTTGGTGTCGAGAAAAACACGGGCACCTCCCTCACGGGCGGCGCCGATGTACAGTCCGTCGGTCATCACTGAAACGCCGATGGGATCGGAAGCCGACTATTCCGGAATCTGGAGTTTCTGACCGACCTTGATCAGATTGGGGTTGTCCAGGATGTCCCGATTGGCTTCGAAAATCTTCATGTAGGCGCCGGCGTTTCCATAGTACTTCTTGGCGATGGCGCCGAGGGTGTCGCCCGAAACCACTTCGTACACGCGTTCTTCATCCGCGGTTTCTTCTACGGCCACCGGTTCGGGTTCCGGTTTGGGTTCGGGCGCCGGAATCGAGATGTTGTTGAAAGTGTTCTCTGTATCAACCAATTCGTTGAAGAGCTTCATGACTTTGGCTTTGGCTTCCATGTTGGGTGCAGACCCAATCAGGGTGACCACCTTGCGGTCGACCGAGGCCGAAAGCCCCTCGACGCCGAGACCCATGCCTCGAATTTTTGCCAGTGCCTCGTCAACCTCATTGTCGAAGCCCTTGGTGAATCTATCGAAAAAACCCATGTTGCCTCCTCCTGATTTCGTTTGTTGAGTTTAGCACCGTCTTCGCAATCTATTCCACGGTAGCGCTCAGTTAATTTGAGAAACAGCCGCTACAAGAACCCGCCTGAAATCGTAGGGGGGTGTCTTCACCCGAAGAGAGAGATGCTCGAGGTGGACTACTTGACGGTGCAGCCTTCGTCGTTGATCCCACGGGAGAAGAGGACACCCTGTGGCGCTGCATTGAGCAGGGTTTCGGCGATGACGTCGGCCTCGCTGGGCTCGTGCCAAATGAGGACACTTCCGCCTCCGCCGGCGCCGCATGCCTTGAACCCCATGGCTCCGGCGGCCATGGCCCTGGATTCCAGGTGTGCCAGCTCAGGGGGGCAGACCTTTGGTGCCAGGTCCCGCCGAGCCGCCCACTCCTTGCGAAGGGCGCTACCGACGGTGTCGCAGTCGGCCGAGAGAAGGGCCGTTCGGCAGAGGTTTGCCGCATCGGCAATCGTCTGGAGGGCTCGGGTTGTAGTCCGGTCCCCTTCGAGGCGCCGTCGAATGACCTGCCAGTTGACCATTCCTGAATGGTGCGTGATCCCGGTGAAAAAGACGGTGGTTCTGGACTCGAGCCAGCGATGATCTACGTCCAATCGCTCCAGACGATTGCCCCCAGGCTCCAGGTGGAGTGCCTGGATCCCGCCTCTTACGGCCGCCCAGTGATCCTGACATCCGGTG
>DAOWGJ010000380.1 GCA_030637505.1 Holophagae bacterium | reverse complement strand
CCGGCGTGTCCAACCGGGCATGGACCATCATTTCACGACACAGCCCCGCCGAACCCCCTCTGGACCCCGCTACACTGGGAAGATGAATGAAACGAAGAGTGCACCACGCCGCCGTCATCTGAGACTGAGCCTGATCCCGATCGTATTGGCAGCCTTGATCGCCGGCTCGGCGGCACTGGGAGGATCCAGTCCGACAACGGGTCCCCCCACCCAGGCGACCCCGGTGGCCGAGGAGGTTCCATTGGATTGGAAAAACGTCGACCGTTTGATTGCGGATCAGAAGTTCCAGGCTGCGCTGGACATGGTCGAAAAACTCCGGGATCGGGCAACCACCGAAGAAAACACTGAAGTTTGGACTCGGGCACTGGTCGAAATGACCCAACTGAGGGTTGCACTCCACGGCTACGAGACGGCCGTCAAAGAACTGCTGGAGAATCCCTGGCCCGAAGATCCCACTTCGCGGGCGATCCTCGACCTCTACACGGCCCAGGCGATGGTCACCTACGCCCAGCAGTACTCGTGGGAAATCCGGGAGCGTGAACGGGTGATCTCCGACGAAGAGGTCGACCTCAAGCGGTGGACCCACGACCAGATCGTGGCGGCGGCTCACCGGGCCTATGGCCGAATGTGGGCCCAGCGAGACGAATGGGGCGACGGCCCCCTGGGAGATTTTTCGCGCTATTTGTTCTCAAACAGCTACCCACCCCGGATTCGAGGAACCCTGCGCGATGCAATCTCCTACCTCTGGGTCGATCTCTTGGAGGACTCCTCGCTGTGGCGCCCCGAAGACGAATCCGAGATCTACCGGCTCGACCTTGACCTTCTGGCGGACGGCACACCGGAGATCACTGAAGACGCCCTCATCGATACGAAAATCCATCCCCTGGAGCGTGTGGCCGCCATCCTCGGCGATCTGGAGAGATGGCACCAGGCCGCCGGCAGGACGGAGGCCGCCCTCGAGGCCCGACTGAGCCGCATTCAACGCCTCTACTTTGCGGTCTCGGATTCTGAAGACGAGATTGCCTTGAGAGAGAGTCTGCAATCGACGTTACAGGACATCGATCCCCGCCTGGAGTGGTGGGCGATGGGCCAGGCGACGGTCGCCGGCTTTCAGCAGGAGGAAGAAACCCCCGATGCCCTGATCCAGGCCAGGGAAACCGCCCTCTCCGGGCTGGAGCGACACACTACCGGCGTCGCAGCCGAGGCCTGCCGACACATTATCGCCGGAATCGAGGCCCCTGGCTATTCGGTCGGAGCAATGTCGAACGACGGCGTGGGACGCCGTTCGATGAGGGTGACCCACCGCAATCTCGAGAAGCTGTGGTTCCGCGCCTATGCTCTCGACCTGGAAAAGATCATCCGATCGGGCAAGGACTACAACATCCTGCCGGGCCACCGGGAAGTTCCTACCTACCTCGAGCACCAGACCCCCATCGCACAATGGTCCGTCGATCTGCCGGCGACTACCGACTACCGGGACCACGACACCGACGTCGTTCCGCCTCTCAACATCAAGGGCGCCTACCTGGTGATCGCCTCCGCCCGTGAGGACTTCTCACCCCGAAGAAACCGTCGTCTGGCGTTCAACTTCATTCTCTCGGACCTGGTCCTCATCCGGCGCCCTCTCGAAGGCCGGTGGGAGATCACCACCCGGCATGGATTCTCAGGCGATGCTTTGGCGGATGTCGAGATCGACCTCTACCGAGCCGATTGGCGCAAGGGCCACCGGCGTGTGGGTGTTTTCCGAACTGGATCCGACGGCCGGGTAACGATCGACCTCGACGACCGCTCCCACCGCTACTTCTTGCTCGCTCGGCACGGCGAGGATCTGGACCTCGACGGGGCGTTATCCCCGACCTATGACAGCGAACCCGGCCATGTCACGGCGTCGCTGCTCTACACAGACCGCAGCGTCTACCGTCCAATGCAGACCCTTCACTGGAAGGTACTGCCCTTCTCCGGTGGGGGAGAAAACCACCGCTTCAAGACCCTGCCTAACACCCAGTTGACCGTAACCCTGAGGGACGCCAACCATGAGGAAGTCGCCTCTCAGACCGTGACGACCAATGCCTTCGGATCGGCCTCCGGGTCCTTCGAGATCCCCGCCGGCCGGATGCTGGGCCGCTGGTCCCTCGAGACCTCGGTGGGCTATTCCTCGACCTCGATCCGGGTCGAAGAGTACAAGCGCCCCACCTTCACCGTCGAGATCACCGACCCCGCCGAGGCCCTCAGGCTCAACCGAGAGGCCATCTTGTCGGGGTCGGTTGACTACTACTTCGGCCTGCCCGTGGCCGAGGGCGACATTCGCTGGAAGGTGACCCGCGAGCCGGTTTATCCCATGTGGTGGTCCTGGTGGCGGCCCTGGCCGATCAGCCAGCCTCAAGTGGTTGAATCCGGCGAGGGGCGCATCGAAGCCGACGGATCGTTTGAAGTGGCGTTCACACCCTCCGCGGACGAGAGGGAGGCCGAACGAGGCGTCACCTACCGATTCCGTTTGACGGTCGATGCCACCGACCCCGGCGGCGAGACCCGATCGGCCGACCGCTCCTTCCGATTGGGATTCACCGCGATCGAGGCAACGATCGATCTTGGCGGCGGCTACGTGCCGTCTCATCAGACCCACGAGATTTCAATTCTCCGAATGGATCTTGACGCAACGCCCCGCGCAGGCGCAGGCGCATGGCGTCTGGTCGGCCTGGAGAACCCCCCACAGACCTTGACGCCGGCCCAAGAACCGGTCAAACACGACGAAGACGACCGACACGTGACCGACGGCGACAGGACCCGTGCCCGGTGGAACACCAGCTACGATCCGGCTCGGGTTTTGAGTACCTGGGATGAGGACCTGGAGAAAGCTCAAGGCACGCTGGATCACGGAGAAGACGGATCCGCATCGTTGACGATCCCTTCCCTCAAACCCGGCGCCTACCGCTTGATCTACACGACCGAAGACGCCTTCGGTACGCCCTATGAGACCCAGCGAAATTTCCTGATTGCCGATCCGACCGACACCCGAGTTGCCCTGCCGGCATTCCTCGCGGTCGAACAACCGACCGTCGCCGTCGGCGGCACAGCCCGGTTCTTCGTGCACTCAGGCTTTCATCACCAGGTGATGGTTCTGGAACTCTACCGTCAGAATCGACGCTTCGACCGCCGGGTCATTCGAGCCGGGCGGGATCAGGAGATCATCGAAATCCCCGTCGATCAGGACCTCAGGGGTGGCTTCGGCGCCACCCTGACCGTACTTCATGATCACCAGTTGATCACCTCAAATGCTCAGGTCTTCGTCCCGTGGGATGACCGGAAACTCAAACTGGAGTTCGCCACCTTCCGCGATCGCCTGCGGCCCGGACAAAAAGAGACCTTCCGGGTCACCGTTCGCAGCGCCGATGGGGAGACCCTCGACAGCGACGCCGCCGAGGTCCTGGCCTCGATGTACGACCGCAGCTTGGACCTCTTCGCGCCCTACAATCCTCCGACGGTCGACCACCTCTATCCCTCGCTGGTGGCCTTTGCGTCGGCGCATTCGACCCTGGGCAGCGCCGGCTCGGCCTGGCAGGACGACAACGGCTTTGTCCTCGTGCCGCCACCCCCGTCACTGGGCCGCGATCGGCTGAAAATGCTGGACGGCTACGGCATCGGCGGCCCGGGCCGCAGAGGTGGGCGCTACTTCATGGCGGGAGGCCCCGGGCGTTCGAAGATGAGGGCGATGGCGGCGCCGGCGCCGACGATGGAAAGTGACGCTATGGCCGTAGACGCCATGGTCCCGGAGTCAGAGGCATTCGACGAAGAAATCTCCGGAGATCTGCCGACTCCGGAACAGGCGCCCGCTTCCGAAATCCGCTCCAACTTCGCCGAGACCGCATTTTTCTTCCCCCACCTGGTGCCCTCCGAGGACGGATCAGTCGTGATCGAGTTTGAAACGCCGGACTCGGTGACCGAGTGGAATCTCTGGGTCCATGCCGTCACGCGGGACCTCCGGGGCGCCTCAGAGCAGCGCCAAGTCAAGACCGTCAAGGAACTGATGGTTCGGCCT
>DAOWGJ010000162.1 GCA_030637505.1 Holophagae bacterium | reverse complement strand
TGAGGAACGCGGACTGATCATCAGTGGAAAGTCCCCGGACCGGATCTTCGTCGAGGTCATCGAGTTGGCGGACCACCCGTGGTTCCTGGCGTGCCAGTTCCATCCCGAGTTCAAGAGCCGGCCCTACGAGCCCCACCCGATCTTCAAGTCGTTCATCGACGCCGCCAAGGTCTACCGAGACAAGCGGATCCTGCTCCAAGAGGAGCAGGAGGTCGTTCCAGATGGCGCGGCAGAAAAGGTGGCGTTGGCTGACGAGGCGTAGCAATTTAGGGCAGTTGGCTCACTAATGATGCCGACACGCTGGATGGGACCCCGAGCCACCAGCCCTAAATTGCTTTGGGGGATGAATAACAAGGGCCGGGCCAACGCCGCCGGGCAAACCCGACAGCGCCTAAAACCTCAGACGGGGCGTGCCGGGTGCGGCTTTCTTCATCGGGCAGAACTCCCGACTATCTCGCGCTCTAGATGAAAGCCGACACCGGGCAACCCACGGCGAGAGTCTCGGCAGTCGAGTCTCCCGGTAACGCCGTAGGCCGCCGAGGTCATTTTCCTCAAGGGGCGGTTCTCTTCTTTTTTCAACCCTGTTTCCCCTTGAGGAAAATGACCGAGCGGGAGCGAGCGGTAGCCCTGTGAACGGCAGTGACCTCGATGCGCTCCCGAAGGCCGGGGTTGGAGAACAGGAGATGGGGCTATCGATAACCTCAGGTCCTGCGGGGTTCTATCTGTTCTCCGGTATGATCGTCGTCTATGAGAGCACGTACTGTTGATCTAACGCCGTCAATTACCATCGGCGGGGGCGCCCGGCCGGTTTATCTTGCGGGTCCCTGCGTCATCGAGTCGCTGGAGCAGTGCCTCGGTGTTGCGGAGCGGTTGGCGGAGATCGCCGGGCGATTGGGTCTTCCGCTGTTGTTCAAGGCCTCCTTTGACAAGGCCAACCGTTCGTCGGTCAGTTCCTACAGGGGGCCGGGCCTGGAAGCCGGTCTGGAAATCCTTGGCCGGATCAAGGAGAAGACCGGCTTGCCGGTTGTCACTGATGTCCACCAACCGGAACAGGCTGCGATTGCTGCCGAGGTCGTCGACGTGCTCCAGGTGCCGGCATTCCTGTGCCGTCAGACGGATCTCTTGGTGGCTTGCGGAGAGACCGGTCTGCCGGTCAACGTCAAAAAGGGTCAGTTTCTCGCGGCCGAAGACATGGGCAACGCCGTCGAGAAGGTCGCGTCGACCGGAAACAGCAGGATCACCCTGACCGAAAGAGGATCGACATTCGGCTATCACAACCTGGTGGTGGACATCAGGGGTCTTCCGATAATGCGGTTGTTGGCGCCCGTGATCTTCGACGTGACGCACTCCCTGCAACTCCCCGGGGGATTGGGGCACGCCACTGCCGGGGCAAAGGAATTCCATCCATATTTGGCCAGGGCAGCGGCAGCCGCTGGAGTTGACGGCTTTTTCATCGAAGTGCATCCGGACCCAGAAAACGCCCTGTCCGATGCGACGACGCAGCTCTCGATCGAGGAGTTCGTGAATCTGGTGCCACAACTCGAAGCGGTCTCGAAAGCCGCTGGTGAGTTCTGCTGATGGGCTCCATGGAGGTAGCGCGCAAGGTTCTGGAAACGGAGGCCGAGGCCATCAGGCGGCTGCTGGAAACCATCGACGGAGATTTTGAGCGTGCCGTTGATCTGATTCTGGCTACGGCCGGACGGGTTGTGTGGACCGGAATGGGCAAGTCCGGGATCATCTGCCGCAAGTTGGCGGCAACGATGAGTTCCACCGGTACGCCGGCTCTGTTCCTTCATCCCGCAGAGGCAATTCACGGTGATCTTGGAATGGTGACTGAGGGTGATCTGGTGATTGCAGTTTCCAATTCTGGGGCCACCGAAGAAATCCTTGCGCTGGTGGCCTTGCTGAAGAGGTTGGGAGTCGAGTTGATTGCCATGTCGTCCAGACCGGATTCGCCCTTGGCGGAAGCGGCGGACTGTCACCTGGACCTGGGTGTGCGCAAGGAGGCCTGTCCGCTCGGACTCGCTCCGACCGCCTCGACCACCGCAAGCCTGGCTCTCGGCGATGCCCTTTGCATGGCGGTCTCCGAGGGCAAGGGTTTCCGGGAAGAGGATTTCGCACGCTTGCATCCCGGCGGTAAGCTCGGCAAGAAGTTCCTTCGCGTCAGGGAACTGATGCACCATGGAGGAGATATTCCCCGGGTTGGAGCCGACGCCCAAATGAAAGACGTCATTTACGAGATGAGCCGGAAGGGCCTGGGCTTGACGACTGTCCTGGATGAGGCCGGGCGCTTGCTGGGTGTCATTACTGATGGCGACCTCAGGCGTTTGATGGAGAGGGAACCCGACCCGATGAGCCTGAAGGCTGCGGAAGTGATGCATCCGGGAGGTGTGTGTATCGATCCCGAGGAACTGGCGACGGCGGCCTTGAAACGGCTGGAAGAGCGCCGCATTAC
>DAOWGJ010000034.1 GCA_030637505.1 Holophagae bacterium | reverse complement strand
TCTGGTGCTTGAAAAAAACGTTGGCATACCCGGAGGTATGTTGAGGCTTTTTGAAAGGACCCAGAGCCCAAGGATTTGCGGAATATCGCCGGTGAGGATTACTCATCTTAGGGCTCTCATTCGTTGACGATGATCTTGTCACGCAGCTTGGCGTACTGCCCGTAGGTGACGTAGTGCTTGGGCCCGTCGAGCATCGAACGGACCGTGCGACCCATGGACTGTCGCTGGGGCAGAAGCTCGGTGGCCTTGAAAACGAAGCTGTCGCTGCCGGCGCCCGAACCGAAGGACGTCATCAAAATCAAGTCGTCCGGCTCGGCGATATCCAGGATTGCCGCCAATCCGGTGGGCGAGGATCCTGAGTAGGTGTTGCCCATGGTGGGGACGATCCACCCGATCTCCATCTGTTTCTCGGTGAACCCAAGCTTTTTTCCCGCCTGCTGTGGGAACTTCCCGTTCGGCATGTGGAAGACCGCATGGCGGAAGTCCGAGGGCTTCAATCCCGTCGAGTCCAGGATCGCGCGAGTGGCACTCAAAACATGTTTGAAGTACGCGGGTTCGCCGGTAAAGCGGCCCCCGTGACGGGGATAGAACTCACCCTCCCGGCGCCAAAAATCCGGCGTGTCCGAGGTGAAACTATAGGTCTCCAAAACGTCGACCAGCAGGTTCTCCTTGCCGAAGATGAATGCCGCGCCTCCCGCCGACGCGGAAAACTCGAGAGCGTCGTTGGCCGCTCCCTGCGAGGTGTCGGCGCCGATGCCCATCGCATACTCAACCCGTCCGCTTTCGACCAGGCCGAGGGAGACGAACATCGCCTCCGAGCCCGCTTTGCAGGCGAACTCGAAATCGGCGACGTGTACCTCCGGCCCGATTCCCAGCGCATCGATCAGGACAGTGCCGCTGGGTTTGACGGCATAGGGGTGGGACTCGGAGCCGATGTAGACCGCACCGATCTTCGAAGGTTCGATGCGCGCGCGGGTGATGGCATCCGCTCCGGCCTCCACCGAGATCGTGATCGTATCCTCGTCGATTCCCGGGACCGACTTCTCCTCGAGGAGCAATCCCTTACGAATGGTCTCGGGGTCTTTGCCCCACTGGCGAGCGATCTCCTCCGCGGTGATCCTCTTGCGCGGTATAAACGCTCCGTAGCCTACGATTCCAGCCATGTTCACCTCCGGTTGGTGGGAAACCGCCGGGATCATTGCCTTTCCCCAGCGGGTTGCCTCCTGAATTCCAGACAAAAACGCCCAAATGGACGGTGCAAACAGCCTTTGGAGGTCTATCTTATCTCATCTTCGGCCTCAGAGTATTTCCGGTCAGAGCCCATTGGGGTCTCGTCACCCCGACGATTTCGACGAGTTCATGTCAATCTTGGTTTGTATCGATAGAGCCACAGCGTCAGGGGCAGGATCGGCGTCAGGGACGGCGACCTGGGCAGGGTGTGGTGGCCCTGGTCCGATCGCCTCAGGCCGGTCGCATCATGACTCCGGAAGCCGGTATCTCGTTGACTTGGCTCTGATTCATCTCCTGAGCTGTGGTAGATTCGAACCCTGAACAACGGGATCTAATTCCAATCCCCCTCATGGAGGTCAAAATGACATCGATACGTGTGGCTGTGACTTTTTTCTTCGCTCTTCTTCTCACCTGTTCGGCTTTCGCCCAGGTCGGGCCATTCCTCGTGAACGAGAGGAATGCATCGACGATTTGGACCTGGGACCCGGTTGGCGGTGCAACCTCCTACCACAGCGTAACGTGTAACGACGCCGATCTTCCCGACGGCTCGACCTACGGTTGGATCGCCGAGCACTTCGGGGATACGATTGCGCGATTCGTGCCTGGAAGCGGAAGCGGCGTTGACCAGAGCTACTCGGTGCCGTACGCCTACCCGAAGCACATCACGTTCTTTCTGGGCGAAGTCGTCGTCATGAGCAGAAACGACGCCACCCTGCAGAGGTACGACGAGAATGGCGCCTCCCAGGGAAGTATAGCCACCGGTAACGGTACCGGGCAGGGCCTTGCCACAAACGGCACCGATCTCTACGCCAGCTTCTGGAACGGGGCGAATTCGTTTTTCGAGAGATACGACCCGAGTTACGTGCTGCAGGAGACGATCGCAAACCCGACCGGCATGGGAGCGCTGACGAACATTGTCGACTTCGTCTACGAGCCCTCCAATGGGCACTTTTACGGCCTTGCCACGAGCGGTGAGGGTGGTACTGGAACCGAGACGACCACGGTCGTTGAGTTTGTCATGGGCGGCGCCGTAGTGGCGACCCATACACTGCCCTTCCTCGCTGACGGCATTGGACAGTTCGGTCAGGTGGTGCCGGTCGAGTTGCTCTCCCTCAGCGTGGAGTAGGGCGGCCGACTCAGGTCGCCGCAACCAGGAGAAAGGCGACAAGAACAGCCCCTATGAAGGCGGGGAGGCCCTGTATCAGAAGAATGGATTTCTTGACGGTGATGCCGCCGTAAATCCCTGCAATGGTCACGCAGACCAGGAAGAAGAGCTGTATCTGATATCCGATCTGTGCGACCGGATACACCAGACCCCAAATCAAACCGGCAGCGATAAAGCCGTTGTACAGGCCCTGGTTGGCCGCAAGGACCTTTGTCCGTTCGGCATCTTCTCGGGAATTCCCGAAGATTTTCCTTCCCGCTTTCTCGGTCCAGAGGAACATTTCGAGGTAGAAAAAGCCGAGGTGTTCGAGGACGACGAACAGACTGAGAATCAAGGCCGATATTTTCATTGCTTCCTCCTGAAGTCGAGTGGCGTCGCACTGGAGAGCTCTGCAAACTTCACAATTGCCGCCGTTTGAGAGATTCCGGCCAGGCCTCTAAATCCTCCGCTGGTTGGCGCGAAGAGACCACATTCGCAGGAGTTGGTATCCTCCGAGGAGAACGTGTTTCAGCTCAGCGGGGGTTCGTAGTGAGAAAAAGGTTCTCGCCAGCGTGCGGGGATGGAAGTAGAAGCGGTTGTTGACGATCTTGAAGACCCGCAGCAGTTCGTCCTTATCCATATGCTCTTCCCAGGCCGTCGGGAGATCGTAATCCTCGGTTGGATTGAGCATGAATCGCTCCCAACAGCCGGTGTCCCAGAGTCCCTTCCGAGCGCCCTCGGAGAAGATCGGTGCATCAGCGTATGGGGTGAAGAGGGAATAGACGACGTAGTTGGGCGCCAGTTTGTGCATGAAGGGTACGACGTCCAGGATTTGCTGAGCGTTCTTTTCATGCGGGCAGCCGATGATCATGTAGGCGATCGCCTTGAGACCTTCATCCTGGGTCATTTTGAAGATCTTGAAAATCTCGTCGACGGTGGCGTTCTTATTGAGGGCCTTCAAGCCGTCTTCAGTGAAGGTTTCGACGCCATAGTGCATGCGGTAACAACCGGCCCGTTTGGCCACGCGGATCATCTCGCGGGTCGTCTGCCGGATGCTGCCCTTGTAGCCCCACCACACCTTGACATTTCGCCGGAGGATCTCCTCGCTGATCTCCATCACGCGTTCCGGGCTGACGTTGAAAAGATCGTCGACGAAGTGGATGTCCTGGATACCGTGCTTCTCGACACATTCCTGGATTTCGTCGACAACATTTTCCGGACTGCGAGCACGGTAGTTTTGCGGAACGTTGCAGAAGACGCACCGGTGAGGGCAGCCCCTGCTGGACATCATCGTGGTCGTCCGGTGACCCTTCATGCCCGGCGTGTAGTACTTGACCGGCGGGCAGGCCTCACGGTCGGGAAAGGGGAGAGAGTCCAGGTCCTCAACTGGTGGTGCAGGAGCTGAAAGCAACGGCTTTTCGCCGGCTCGAGGCAGGAGGATGCCGGGGATCTGCTCGAGGTCTCCACCCTCGTCGAGGGCAGTGAGAAGCAGCCGAAGGGGTTCCTCTGCGTCTCCATGAATGGCGGCGTCAATTCCGGGGAATTGAACCGCCAGATGGGGGAATGCGTTGACGTGGGCGCCGCCCATCACCACAAAGGCGTCGGGGCAGGAATCGCGTATGGCCTCGATGCTCTTCCTGACGTCGACCAGGCCGTGGGCCGAGGTCGCCGAAACGCCGACCACGTCCGGTTTGATACGCGCCAACCGTTGTCTCAGTTCCGGGTATTCCAGGTCTTCGACGACGCAGTCGAGGACTTCGATCTCGTGGTCTGTGTTGCGTTTCAAATAGGCCGACAGATACATGACCGCCAAGGGGGGAAAGACATAGGCGAAGCGGTCATTGAAAATATTGGGAACGCCGGCCCAAACCTGATTCTTCTTGGGAACGTGGAGCAGTAAGACCTTCATGGTGGAGGATGTATAGCATCCCCGTTGCCTGCGGGCAATCAGGCCTCCTGCGGCTTTCTGTCCTCGACCTTGTGGGCGCCGGCCATGCCGCCGACGGCGTAGACCCTCAGAAGGCGTCTGACAGGCGCCAGAAGTTGTAGTAGGGCGTCTCCGATCGGCATCTCATACGCTCTGAACAGCAGGGCCTTGCGGAGGGAGGTCCGTCCGTAGACGCGCCAGGGGAATTTCCGGACCTCGCGGGCGACGACCTTTGGTGGGAAATCCGGCATGTCCAGGAGTGCCCGGCGGCGAGAGACGAAGGTGTCGTCCAGGTCGACCGGTCCGGGAAGGTAGCCCCGCTCCAAGGCATGATCGTACAGCTCGGTGCCCCGAAAGGGGAAGTAGATACTCAAGGAATAGAGGTCCGGCTGAATGGTGCGCAGCAAATCGGCAGTGTCCCTGAATTTTTCCGGGTCCTCGTCGGGAAGACCGGCCATGACGAAGGCTTCGGCCTGGTAGCCCATTTTTTTGGCTTCGCGAAAGACCTCAATGACCTGGTCGTTGCTGAAGCGTTTCTTCAGGACCCCGGTCCGAATCTCCTCGTTTCCGCTCTCGATGCCGAAGGAGACTCTGCGGCCCCCAACGCCCCGAAGTTTCTCCAAGACGGGAATGGTCGTCGGTCCGATATGGGAGAAGAACTCAAACGGGAGATCGCAGGTTTGAGGGTATCGTTCGACAAACTCGTCGAGAAAGTCCTGGTTCAGAGTGAAGGTGTCATCGTCAAAATAGATTTCCCGGGGCTGGTAGCGCTCTGTGACTTCCTGAATCTCCTTCATCACCATGTCCACCGAGCGGAACCGGGTAAACCTGCCCTGTTGGACCATGCCCAGCCGCTGATTCGAACAGAAGGTGCACCCGTAGGGGCAGCCCCGGCTGATCCGGAAGCTGTTGCGGTGAGAAATCTGGGTAATGCCCACGTGGCGGATTTCTGGCGCGTCGGCGAAGATCGACCGATCGACGAACGGGAGTGCGTTGAGGTCCGGGAGAAACGGAGGGGCGGGATTCCGGATGATCTCGCTGCCGCGGCGGACCCACAGGCCCGGGATATCGCCGGGATCCCGGCCGTCGGCCAGTCGATTGAGCAGTTCGTTGATCGGCAGTTCGCCCTCACCGACGCAGATGGCGTCCAGGCGGGGTTCTTCTTCGAGGAATTCGGGGTTCAACGTCGCGAAAGGACCTCCGAAGACCGTGAAGGCGTCGGCGACGCCGGGTTCGTCCAGAAGTTTTCGAGCAAAACGCAGTTGATCCTCGGTGGTGTAGAAGCCGATGACGTCGGGCTTGAAGTTCTGAACCCTTTCGCGGAAGGGCGCCGGATCGAATTTGGGACCCATGTAAGCCAAGGCGACCTCGTGGCCGCCTTCACGTTTGACCCAGGCCGAAATGGCGCCGAGACCCGCCTGGAAGGCGTAGCTCCCATATTTGATCTGAATCTCAGTGAAGACCAACAACAACCTCATCGTTCCACCATCCTTGCGCCAGCGTACAGGATCACGCCTTTCCCGTCGCGGCACCGGAACCAGGCGGCAGGGAGCGCCACGGTCGTCAGGGCCGCCAGAGCCGCGCCTCGGAGCAGGTTGAGGGGGGTTGCCGGCCGGTCAATCCAGCGGTCGGGGTCCAGAGCTGGAATCAGATCGCAGGCGGTGGATACGCCTTCGAGCAGGGTCAACGGGGTCGTAATTTCCATGACATCGAGACCGACACCCTCGAGGAGCCGACGCAGGCTCTTCGGGCCGTAGAAAGATCGGTGGTGAGGCAGTTGCAGTTGAAATGCGGCGCCCCTTCGGCCACCGAGGGCTGCATCGATGTTGGGGACACGGATGGCGACCACGCCCCCCGGGCGGAGCAGGTCCGAGATTTTCTGAGCGGCCGGCCGCGGTTCCTCCATGTGTTCCAACGAAAAATTCAGCACGATGACGTCGAAAAAAGCCGCGGGGAGGTCGACCTGTTCGAAAGGGGCAGCGACAAATCGTTCGCCCAGCAGGGGGGTGCAGGCTCGTGCCGAATCCTCGGCGGCGTCGCAGGCCCAGACGTCCCACCCGCGGCGTCCGAAGTCCAGACTGAGATCGCCGAGCCCTGAGCCGGCATCGAGGATGCGTCGGCCGGTATTGTGACCGAGGGTCAGGCGTTCAAGCCATCGGTGGAGTCCGAGATAACGGATCCTCGAAAGGGCCCGCCGGGACAACGATCGGGGGTTGCCGGCAACGTCATCCGACCGGCCGTGCAGGGAGGGTGGTGCACCGACGAGGCTGACGAAACCGCAGTCTCGGCACCAATCAAGCACAAAGCCGGCGGTGGCAGCTTCGGGGAGGGCCGCCGGTTCGATGTGGGGTGAGTCGCAGACCTTGCAGGGCATGAAGACCTCGTGTGGGCTAACGCAGGAGCACCGCGAATACGGTAAAAAGCCCGACCATGACAAAGAGACCGACGAGGTACCAAAAAAGCTCGTGGCGGACGGCCGTCGGGTGAATGTTCGGTGTTTCGGGAATGGCGCCTTGGAGCGCGGCCTCGCCGCGAAACCACCGCATTATGCCCGAGGGCCGGGGTAAGACCATCGGCACTGCGGCACGGTACTGTTGATAGGTTTTGCCGAACCGCTTGTCACAGGTCGGTTCCTGGAGAAAGCGGTTGGTCAGCAACGAATAGACCAGTAACACCGGCAGAAAGCCGAACAAAAAGGAGGGTGAGCCGAAGGCCAAACCAACACCGGCCGCGGCCAGGAACTTTCCGGGAACCGAGGGATGGCGAATAACGGTGTATGGCCCGGTGTCGACGATTCGGACCGGTCCACCATCGACATGGGTCCCCGGAGATCCCCCTCCGACCAGGAAGAGATAGCCGTAGACGTACCACACCGATGTGCCCCCGAGGCCGACGGCCACCAGGCCGGGCCATAACGAAACGGGCCATGGGAGGAGTCGCCCGAGGCCGAGGCTCTGATCCAGCCACCTCGCGACCAAACACATCACAACGACCCCGGGAAACATGACGAACAAATGGATGATGAAGTTCCGATACAGCTCAGGGCGGCGAATGGCAGCGAGGCAGGCCCCAAAGTCCGGGAACCGGCTGCTGTCGTCGTCGGTGAACATTGGGTTGGTCTCCATCATCCCTCGGCCTCCTCATTGACAAGGCGGGGCAAGGGTACAGGATCCCGGAGATGGAGACCTCACCGCCGGGGTTGGGCGGCTCTCCGCTACAATGTACCGCGATGGAAAAGGTCCGACCTGAGGTTATATCCCGATGAGCGGGCGCCTGAAATCAGGAGCCCGCGTCACGCCCGCGCCCTTTCGGTTCTTGAGGGCTTTGCTGGGGCGCGATCGACCGGCCTACATCCACTACGCCGTGACGACGAAGTGCAATCTGCGGTGTCGGATGTGTGAGATTTGGAAGAGAGAGGCGAAGAACGAGCTGGTGTTGGATGAGATCGGCGAAATGGCGGCAGTCTTGGCCGAGGTCGGTTGTGTCCAGGTCAGCCTGGGAGGGGGGGAGCCGGCCCTACGCGAAGACCTGCCGGACATCGTCGAGATTCTCATCGCTCAGGGCCTCAAGACGCGGGTCCTGACCAATGGCGTCGCCATGACCCCTTCACTGATTGACCGTCTGCTGGCCAAGGGACTGACCGAGGTCTCGTTTTCGCTGGACTCACTGAATCGGGAGCGGCAGGAGCGAGTTGACGGCGTCTCCGGTGCCTTCGACAAGAGAATGAAGAACCTCATCTACCTGGCAGAGAGTCTCCCTCGAAAGAGCAGCCTGCCGATCCTCAATACCGTGGTCACACCGGACAATCTCGGCGAGTTGCTCGAGATTGCGGACTTGGCTGCCGACATCGGGTTCCACGCTTCCTTCATCCCCATCCACCTTGCCCCTGCCGATCAACCCGAGCATCGTTTTTTCG
>DAOWGJ010000225.1 GCA_030637505.1 Holophagae bacterium | reverse complement strand
GCAACATTGGACGCAGCCGCAACGCAGAAGAACCGTTCGTCTGCCTTGAAAGGAGACAGTACCGTTTCAAATCCCCGGCCCAATTCCACTGCGTCGACGACAACCCCGTCACCCGAACGTCTCAATGACCGGACCGCCGTCCGCATCGCCCTTCGTGTGGCTTGGAGAATGTTGATCCTGTCGATCACCTCCGGCCAGATCTCGACGACCACCCATTCATCAGCGTGCCGGCGAACCCACTCGGAAGCCTGATTCCGCCTATTTTTCGAGAGCTGTTTGGAGTCGCGGATTCCCTCGTGTCGCGGGATCTTCGAAAACCGAACCCCACACACGACGACGGGGCCCGCCAAGGCCCCCCGTCCGACTTCGTCGATTCCGATGATTGCCGGCGAGCGGTTCAGTACACGCCGATCTTCAGCCCCGAGAGGCTCACGCGCACCACGTCTAGGCGCGGCGCAGCTCCTTGATGCGGGCTGCCTTGCCGCGGCGAGACCGGATGTAATAGAGCTTGGCCCGGCGGACCTTACCCAACCGCGTCACCTCGATCTTGGCCACGTTGGGGGAATGGAGGGGGAACACGCGCTCGACTCCGATGCCCGAGGACATCTTGCGAACGGTGAAGGTCTCGGCAATGCCACCGTGCTTGCGGGCGATGACCAGGCCTTCAAACACCTGAATCCGTTCCTTCTCGCCTTCTTTGAGTCGAACGTGGACTTTGACCGTGTCGCCACCCTTGAAATCAGGGATATCGGTTTTCAAGTACTGCCGTGTCACTTCACGCATGAGATCCATTGTATTGTGCCTCCCAGGCGAGATTCCACTCTTGAGCGGTTGCCGGGGCGGGGATTATACACAGGAGCGGCTGGAAGGACAAGTTGGCTGGGACGCTGGGAAGCTGGGAAGCAAGATGCCTGAAACCTGCTCCCTGTCGCCTAGAGGAGACACCGCTGCCGGGCTGAGAGCTGAGAGCTGACAGCTGACGGCGCCCGGCGGGTCCGGTATCGCCGGGCAATCACTCCCCTGCATGCAGATGCCGCCAGATGTGGCAACCCATTCGGGGCCCCATCCTTTCGACCAGGGCTTCTTCCGATGCCTGCTGTACGCCACGCACCGAGCCGAACACCTGCAACAACGTCCGGGCCCGCCCCGGACCAACGCCTGGAATGTTGAGCAATTCCGTGGCCAGGGTCTTCTTTTTCCGGCGGCGCCGCTGGCGGGACAGGGCGATGCGATGCGCCTCGTCACGTGCCTGGCGGAGGACCAGATGGGCGGGGTCGTGGCCGTCCGGCTCGATGGGCTCATCCCGCCCGGGGAGCCACACTGCCTCCTCCCGTTTGGCAAGTGCGGCCAGAGGCAGATTGAGCCCAAGCCCGTCGAGGGCAGCCATCGCCGCGTTGAGTTGGCCGAGACCTCCGTCGATCAGAATCAGGTCAGGCATGTCTCTTCCTTCGTCCCTGAGCCGTCGATAGCGCCGGGTCACGGCCTCTGCGATCGCCGCGAAATCGGCACCTCTTCCGGCTTCCTTGATGTTGTAGGACCGGTATTCCCGACGCTCCATCCGACCGGATCTCCAGACGACGCATGAGGCGGTCGTATGCCGGCCCGACGAGTGGGAGATGTCAAAGCACTCCAGGCTGCGTACCGGCCCCTCAAGCCCGAAGAGCTCACCCAAGCGTCGCTCCAGATGCTGGGCCTGAGATCTCGGAGCCCGAAATCTCAAGGCAAATGCGGCGCGGGCGTTGTCGTCGGCCAGACCAACCCTCCGAGCCTTCGAACCCCGCTGCGGGCGGGTCAACCGTACCCTGCCGCCCCTGAGGTGTTCGAGGTAGGCCTCAAGCAAGCTCCGCTCTTCCTGGCTGAGATCAACCGGTGTTTCGACGACGGCCGGAATGAATGGATTGGCCTCGTAATACTGGGCCACAAAAGCCACCAACACTTCGGCCGGGGCAACGTCTCCAACGCCCTCGAAGTGAAACTCCCTTTTGTCGACCAAACGCCCGTCTCGATAGGGCAGAACGCATACCGTCGCGTGGGCGCCGTCGGCGTGAACTGCGATAACGTCGGCATGCAGATGGCCCCCGAGTTCGACATCTTGCTTCTCGCCCAACCTTCGCACAACGGCCATGAGATCCCTCAAACCCGCAGCCCGCTCGAACTCCTCCCTCTCCGACGCCGCCCACATTCCCTTTTCCAGTTTCGGCAGCAACTCCTTGTGGCGTCCGCCAAGGAAGAGTTTCAACTCATCCACGCTCTCGGCGTATTGCTCATGCGTCGTCAATCCGTCGACGCAAGGGCCGAGACATGCGTTGAGATGGTGGTAGAGGCATGGCCGCGGGAGCTTGCCGTCAATCTCGATCGTGCAGGTCCGAACGGTGAAACGAGTCCTGGCTAATTCCATCAACGATCTGGCCATGGACTGACCCAGAAAAGGGCCAAAGTAGGTGTGGCCGTCTTTCTGAACCTTGCGCGTAAACTCGACTCGAGGCCATCTTTCACCCGTCGTCACCTTGATATAGGGGTAGGTCTTGTCGTCCTTGAGCATCACGTTGAAACGGGGTCGTTCCCGCTTGATCAAGGTATTTTCCAGGATGAAGGCCTCGACCTCGGAGGCCGTGACCGTGAAATCCAGCTTTCGGGCGATGTCCAGCATGGCCACCGTACGGTCCGGAAGATCCTTGCGCCCGAAGTACGACAGCACCCTGCGCCTGAGATCCCGAGCCTTGCCGACGTAGAGTACGGTGCCGCGGCTGTCGGCGAACCGGTAGACACCCGGTGAGGTTGGGGCCTCCCGGGCGCGCTCGAGCAGGGGGTGGGTGGTTTCGGCCATGGGTGTTGATTCTACTGGAGATGAGTCGAAGGAACCGGACCGGGAGCGGATCGTGCTTGAGCTGCCGCTCCGACCACCGTCGCAGAAGCTGCCCCGGTCGCTGAGGCTGCGAGCTGATGCTGCCGCTGTCATCTGCCCCTGACCCTGACGCGGTCCACCGTCCCATCCCCTGTTCTCCGTCCCCGGCCTTCGGGACCGCGCCGAGGCCGACATTCGCCAAACGACTGCCGGTCGCTCCCGCTCGGTGCATCCCCCGGAGGGGCTGTGTTTCTTGGTTCGGGAGGAGGACCGCCCCTCCGGGAAAAGACCTCGGCGGCCTACGACGTCTTCCGAGATTCGATTGCCAAGGCTTACGCCGTGGATTGCCCCCCTTGACGTTGACCGCATCGTTGCTCAAATCGGGAGG
The DNA here is from genome assembly GCA_030637505.1 of Holophagae bacterium. GTDB lineage: Bacteria > Acidobacteriota > Thermoanaerobaculia > Thermoanaerobaculales > Sulfomarinibacteraceae > DAOWGJ01. The sequence goes on along the minus strand of DAOWGJ010000225.1, from coordinate 2,116 downwards.
AAACCCCAGGACAACGTTAAGGACGGCACGTCCCGTCCGGCGTAATCAGGCGCTCTCTGGGTTGGGCGTCGGCTGGTTCCCCTACTCCAACAACCCCAACCTCGCCATGGCTCTCCGGGCTGCTTGCTGCTGAGCTTCTCTCTTGGTCGGCCCCTCACCCCTGGCCATCTCTCGACCATCCCACGAGACCGAGCTGAGCCACCGTGGCCGGTGGTCGGGACCGTCCCCGCCACGATCCGTATACACCGGCAGATCGAGACCGCGGGTCTGAGCGGCCTGATTCAGGGCCGACTTGGCGTCGGCCAGTATCAGGGTTCGTTCATCCAAGGCCTCGAGTTCATCGCGGAATTGGCCTTCAATAAACGCGGAGGCGGCCTCCCACCCCCCATCGATTGCCAGGGCGCCGATGACGGCCTCGAATACATCCTCGAGCAGAGCCGAGCGCTCCCGCCCGTGCTGCCTCTCCTCACTGCTGCTCATACGAACCCAGCTCTCCAGCCCCAGCCAGGCTGCCTTTTCCGCCAGGCTGGTCGACCGGACCAGGTGGGCCCTCATCTTGGTCAACACACCTTCATCCGCATTCGGATAGGCTTCGAAGAGCATCAAGGCCACTGAATGGCCCAGAACCGCATCTCCGAGAAATTCGAGCCGCTGGTAGCTCCCTTCGATCGGCGCCTCGTCGGCCGATCCATGCCTCAAGGCCCGCTCGAGCACCTCTCGGTCGTGGAACCGATACCCCAGAATCTGCTCAATCTCCGCCAAACGATCAATCTTCCGGTCTGCCATAGCCCCAGATCATACCTCGGTGTCAACCGAGCCGAGCAACGACTCTCTGCATCCGAGCGAGGATGCTCTCACCGTGGGTGCCGGGCCAGAAAATACGGCTGCAGCTCCCGCATCGTTTGAAACGCTCGGCCGTTTTCAAGACGTAGGGCGGAACGTCGTCGGCTACATCATCCCTCCCCTGCTCGACCAACAAGCCGTTGCAGTGACTGCACCGGCTGTGTTCCAGGTCGGACCGGACCTCGAGCCTCAAGCGGCTCAGGACCTCAACGAGCTGGTCTTCCAAATCCAATGAGCGCACCAGCATCGTCCTCGGCCCCCTTCCGGCCAGCTCCCGATCGGCGGTCAACAGCCACCGTCCCTCGGCCTCAGCCCTCGCGCCAACCTCGGCATCATCGGCCTCGACCCCGGCAAATTCGCAATCGAGGCCAAAGAAACGCAGCCACCGGCACAGCGAGCCCAACATGGCGTCACAGAGGAGGCGGGGGTTGAGCTGTTGCCTCAACTCAACGAAGCCGGAAGCCCTTCCCGCAATTTTGCAGTCGTTCCTCACAACATCAGTATAATCTGCAGCTCCGGCTGGTACATGCCGGACCTAGGAGATCACTTTGGCCTGGTCACGCCTCCCAACCTCATTGGTTCTTTCGCTGTCACTTGTGGCCGGCGCCTGTTCTCCAGGAACCCCACAATCCACAGGTGCTCGGGCTATTTTCGCGCGATGGATCGCCGTCGATCCCAGCGGCGCCTGCAACCCGGATCGACTTTTCACTGACACAGCGGCATCGACATTTCATTTCAACACTCGGTCGTCTCTGGAAAGTTGGACAGTCAGAAACATCGAATCCGCCGAGATCGTAGAGGGCGCCCTCGAAATCCATGGCATTGGTCCAGATGCCGAGGTGCGGTACCTCGAGAATTTCGATGCCTCCCTATTTTCGGTTCTCGAAGTGTCGGTCGAACGGTTCGGGAAGGGCCGGTTGACTGTCGCATGGGATTCGGACCTCGGCTTCGGCGAGCTGAGCATTGACACCAACACAGCCTCGGGCAATGACGTGCAAATGTTCTCCTTCGAGGTCGGCCGTCAACCGGCATGGAAGGGGAAGATCAGCCGGCTTCGTCTGTTTCCTCAATCCGTGTCCAATAGACCGATCAGGATCCTCTCGGTCAAGAGAGCCACTCGTGAAGTCAATCTGGACGAAGTTGCCGCCTCTGCCTCTACCGGTGTTCGTATCGAATTCGATGCCGATGCAAGGCCGGCGATTCCGGCTCTACCAGATCGAAAAATGACGCTGAGACTGGAGGAGATACCCCAAGGCGCCGGCCTGAGCTTTGC
>DAOWGJ010000001.1 GCA_030637505.1 Holophagae bacterium | reverse complement strand
GGGTGAAGACGAGGAGTTTTTCAAGTTTGAAGACAGGGGTGAGGTTATGGCTCTTCAGGGCCTCCTTCGGGTCCAGGCGGAAGGGGAGTGCACTGAGTGCCACGAAACCGGGATGCCGCTCGGTGCGGCCAGCATGGACATGGACCTGACGCCCGAAGTGACCGCTGCTCAGGACCGCCTGCAACACAATTTGACCTACCTGGTCGTCGGCTGGGCCATGATGGTCGGTTTCGTCAACATCGGAATCGGCGCCTGGACCCGGCGGTCACTGGCGCATGTCCGGCGCCTGGAAGAGCAGGCGTCGGCGGGTACGGTGTCCTCGACGCCGATGCCCGGCGTCTTCCTCGATCCGGTGGCGGCCGAGCTCTATCGTTCGTTGGCCCGGACCTTTCGCCACCAACAAGAAGAAAAAGACGCCGTCAGCGACCGGCTGCACCATACCGAGCGCCTGGCGTCGTTGGGGCGGCTCACAGCCGGGCTGGCCCACGAGATCAAGAACCCCCTCGCGGGCATTCGAGGCGTCATGGAGCTGCTGCGGGACGAAACCGAAGAAGAGCAGCAAAAGGAACTCTTCGTCCAGGTGGTCAACGAACTTGACCGCGTCAACGAGATCATCCACCTCCTGCTCAACTTCGCGCGCCCGGCGCCGCCCAAGAGGGAGGAAACCGATGTGGCGGAGATGTTGGAAGAAGCGTTGCAGTTCCTGCGGCCGGCGTTGGTCAACAAATCGATCTCGTTGGCCATCGAAGTGGCCCGGGACGTCGGGACCTTCTCCATGGATCCCACCCAAATGCGCCACGTTGTGACCAATCTGGTCGCCAATGCAGGCGATGCGATCGAAAGCGACGGCTCCGTAGTTGTACGCGCATCCCTCTATCCCGAGGGTGGGGGACTGATCATCTCGATCGAAGATGACGGCCCCGGAATTCCCGAAAAAACCCTCGAAGAGATCTTCGAGCCCTTCTTCACCACCAAATTTTCGGGCACCGGCCTGGGCCTGCCGGTCGTGCGCAGCCTGATCGTCCAGCACAGGGGCAGGATCGAAGTTGAGAGCGAGGTAGACCGGGGTACGACGTTCTTCATTCTCTTGCCGGACAGGCCCATTGCGGAGCCCAATGACGGCGTCGAAATCGAAGACAACGAGGAGAGCTGAATGGCCCTGATTCTGTTGGTGGAAGACGAAAAACTCCTGCGGTGGTCGCTCAAGCAACGCCTCGAGAAGGAGGGACATGAGGTCCACACGGCCGAAATCCTCGCCGAGGCGAAGCAGCATCTCGCGGAGCACCGCCCCGACCTGATGCTGTTGGATCTGGGCCTGCCCGACGGCCACGGCCTGGACTTCTACGAGCTCAACCGGGAAAGCCTGGAAGAAACCGTCGTTCTGGTCATGACCGCCGTCGGCCAGGTCGAAGATGCCGTCAGGGCGATGAAACTGGGGGCACTGGATTTCCTCTCCAAACCCGTTGACCATCGCGCCCTGGTGGATCTGGTCAATCGCAGCATCGAGGTCCGTGCCACGAAAAGAGACGCCGGCTTGGCCAAGCGCATTCAGGAGCAGCAGTTGGATGAGCACGTCGTCTCCGAATCGGAAGCGTTTAGACGCACCCTGGAGATCGCCACCGACGTCTCCGAGGGTGGGATCGAGACCATCCTCCTCCTCGGTGAGAGCGGCACGGGAAAGAACGTCGTCGCCCGCCACATTCACCGGGCCTCCTCGCGCCATGACGGCCCTTTCCTCGAAGTCAACTGTGCGGCCATCCCCGATAGTCTGATCGAGAGTGAACTTTTCGGTCATGAAAAGGGCGCCTTCACCGACGCCAAGCAGAGCCGCAAGGGGTCCTTCGAACTGGCCGAGGGCGGCACCGTGCTGCTGGACGAGGTTGGCGAGATCCGCTACGACCTCCAGGCCAAGCTGCTCCACCTCATGGAAGACAGGACCTTTCGCCGAGTCGGAGGCTCAAGGGAGCTTCGGGCCGATGTCAGGGTCGTCGCCGCCACCAACCGAAACTTGCAGCAGATGGTCGCGGACAAGCAGTTCAGGGACGACCTCTACTACCGCCTGAGCGTCTTTCCGATCGAGATCCCGGCGCTGAGGGATCGCAGCGAAGATATCCTGCCGCTGGCGTCGATGTTCCTGAAGATCATCCAGCAAAAGGTCGGTCGTACCTACGACGGTTTCACCCGTGAGGCGGAGAATATTCTGCTGGCATACGCCTGGCCGGGCAACGTTCGTGAATTGCGGAACGTCGTCGAAAGAGCGGTGATTCTTGAGAAGAGTCGTGTCATCGAGGTCGCCTCCCTGATCCTCGATCGGGTTCACACCGTCACCGCTGCCCCGGCCGAAGAGCGGCCGGCTCAGGCAGCCGGAGACGGCATGCCGCAGGGCATCGTCGCCCTCGAAGACGTCGAACGTGAGATGGTCCGCCGAGCCATGGATGCCGCCGGCGATAACCAAACCCGTGCCGCCGAACTCCTCGGAGTGACCCGAGACCAACTCCGCTACCGCCTCAAGAAGTTCGAAGAAGAGTAGACACGATGGTGGGCCGAGGCCCACCCTACAAAAACCCGCCCCGTAGGGTGGGCCTCGGCCCACCATCGACGAGCTTTGTCGCAGCACTCTTCCCGGAGCGCAGGTCTCCGCACCTGCATCGGGGCCATTGGAACATCGTCCCCTCCCAGCGTCCCAGCTTCTGAAGTCATATGCGCCCCACGGCCACCTATGTGATTCGTCCGATGATTTGCGCCCTGATAATATGGCAAACATGAAGAACACCGATTTATTGCGGCGATTGGTTTCCGTCCTGGAACAGCAGGAGGAGCTTGTCGGAGCCTACCTGTTCGGTTCCCGTGCGACTGGAGAATTTTCGCCGGATTCCGATGTGGACATCGGTGTTTTCTTCGAGGAATGTATTTCTCTTCAGAAAATCGTGAAGGTCCAAAATGCTGTGGAGGACGCCATAGGTGTTCGAGCTGATGTTGTGGACCTCAGAGCTGCCAGTGCCTACCTCGCACTGGATATCGTCCGGGGTATCAGGTTTTTCTGTGCCGACGACTTTCGCTGTGATGAGTTTGAACTTTTCGTATTGAGTCGAGCCGGAGATTTGGCCCCGTTCGAGCGCCAACGACGTGCAGCTCTCCTCGGGTTGGGGGCATCGGAATCGCCTGACCCATTTCTATGACGAAGTCACACCTGAGGAGCTGTACGGCGTGCTGACTGCCGGGATTTCCGATATCGATTCAGTGCTCGACGAGATCCTCAAGTGGCTTCGGTCCAACCCGGAGTTGCTGGATACCTCACTGTGAAGATTCCAAGAAAGAATCAACCAACCCTGCTTCCTTTGCGCCCGGGAGCGCAGGTCTCCGAACCTGCATCGTGACCTCCAAAATCTCACCAAATAATGCCACCTTGCGCAATCGGAGTCCCGCGGTCAGTGGCCTAGGTGATTGATCCTGATATCCAGAGTTCATCCGTTCCTTCGTTTGCAGGGGCACGCTACACATACCCAAGGGCTCTCTCGTTAGGGGGATATGTTTCGATTGGTTCGTTTTGGAGTCGGTTAACTACCAGGCGGGGCAGTCGGTTCAAGAGCGAATATGCGGTACTCGACACGATCGCGGTACGCCCACCGCTGGCCAAACTGAGGAAGAACCCGAACCGTCAACTGCCGCACCATGTTCTTTTCCCACCAGGGGCCGGTTCCACTCATCATAGGTCGAAAGTCGCTCCTGGCGGTGATCATCGGCGAGACTATGAATCCGGCCTTCGCCGTCGCCGGTATTAACCGTCCCCAAAGGCTGGGTTGTGAGTCCCGGTCGCCGCCCATGGTGAGTCCCAGTTCTGTCGCTGGTGGTTTGTGGAGAAAGCTCAGCACTCGTCCTCTGAGGGTAAACTGGACCTGAATCTCTGCCCATAGCAATGTCCCTGGGTCATGAGGAGGGAGTTCGATTGACTGGCCAAGTTGAACCTCGCCCGACGCAATAAGGTGTCGCTCGCGACTGGACCCTTCCTCTCTTCTTTTCAGTAAATACCAGTCGCGGAACGGCTCAGATTCGATGACATAGTTATCGAGGATCGCCGGCCAGGAAAGGCTGTCTTCGATTGTAGGGCACCTGCCGTCGATCGGGTCGACCGTAAACAGGATGGTGTCAGGGGCATTCTCGCCCAGCAGATGATCTCGGTTGAGCTTGGCCAGTCTCGGTGTGTAGGCCGAGTAGGACTGGAAAACCGGTCGTGGGCGGTAGGGCCATTCGTTAGCAAGCAAAATCCCTTGAAAAGGGGGGTATTGGTCGGCGGAACCAGACTGCATTGGCGGAAGCGGCCACGCTTCTCTGATTCTGGCATTTCCTCCCTCGTAGAGCTGGGTTAACGTTTGAGGTTCAAGAACCGTTTCAACGGAGGCAACAAGCCTTTCAGGCACGTTGAAGAGTCGTGAGGCAAGGTTGTGAAGGCTGGAGGGAGAAATCAGCGACACCAAGAATGCGATCGTTATCGCGCCAACGGTGAGGGTGACTTTGACCTTCGCTCGCCACCTTCTCATGCCGAGGGCTATTACCGCCGATACAATGAACAACGCTGCCGAAACAGCGGCGG
>DAOWGJ010000408.1 GCA_030637505.1 Holophagae bacterium | reverse complement strand
CGACGCCGAGATCGATCCTGGCCATCTCCTCGGAGACTCTCAGCAGATCGCGGCCGCCGCCTCCCAGACCGCCGACATCTTCGGGGAGGAACAAGAGATGGAGCCCGACCTCGGGCCCGAGCAGTTCCTGCATCAGCTCGGTGGGGAAGATGTCATCCGCATCGAGTCGCAACCTGGTCTCGGCGTCCAGTTTGCGTTCGGCGACGGTCTTGAGGGTCTGCAATACGAAGTCGAGGCTCTCGTCATCGAGGCCGGCAGTCTGCTGTTCGAGGGTCATGGTTCGCTCCATTCTTCCCGGTACTCCGGAGAGGGCATTATCCATCATTCGGGAATATCGGGAGGCGAGACGATTGGGTGCGCTCGATGGAGCTCCACAAAGGTCAATAGAGAAATGCGAATTTTCCTACTGTGTTGACCTTGACAGGTGGGCGTGAGAGATCTATATTTAATCATAAGGAGACAATAAAATGCGATGCTTTCTCAAGTACAGAGCGGTTTTTGTCTTTGTTGGCCTTGTGTTGGCGGCTTCATTGAGCCACGCGGAGTACACGGGGGGGAGCAACCCCGCGATAGAACCGCCAAACGATCACGCCCGCATTCTCCAGAATACGGTTCTGGTGTTGGAGACAACCGACACAACCGACTCCATCCAGGCGGTGCTGACCAATTTGACGGTGCCCTTTGACCTGATCAGCTCTACCGACTGGACAGGCATCGACTTCAGCCCCTACGACATCGTGATCGTGGGCATGGACGGAGGTTCCATTACCGAGGCCAGCGTCCAGGCGATCCGAACCGGTGTGATCGATGCCGGCAAGCGCGCATGTTTTGTCGGCGGTTCTTCGTGGGCCGATTTCGCCAACGGTGTGAACAACAACATTATCGGACTCGACACCGCAAATTATGGCTGGGCCATCAGCGCTGCACCGCATGTCACCGTGACCGATCCCGGCCATCCTTTGGCGCAGGGTTTGACATCTCCGATGACCTTCGCCAATATCTCTGCCGCTTATTACATGGCGCGGCTGACTGACGCCGATATGGAGGTGGTCGCGGTCAATGGTGACGGCCAACCGTGCATTGTTTTCAAGGGCAGTAATTTTCCGGGTGGTGGCAGCGGTGAGTTCCTTTGGTTCATCAACTCTGCTTTTGGAGATTACTGGGGCGACGCGGGCGATTTTGCCTTTCTCCAGCAGGTGATCGACAATTTCATTGCAGATCCTGAGCCACCATTATTCGCCGACGGCTTAGAGTCCGGCGACACTTTGGCGTGGACGGAAACAGTTGGTCTTGCGCCACCCGTTGCCCCAGCCACCTGCGCTGATTTGTGGACGGATATGGATGTCTGGGGATGGCCGGCTGCCGGCCTCGACCTGAGGGCCCGCACCAACAGTACCCTGCACTGGCTCGGTTGCGCAACAGACGGCTGCGACCCAGCAGAATTCTACTGCCTCGATGATGCCGGGACTGAAATTCTGATATTCGGCACGGCCTCTTCCAGTGCTCTGAGAACCGTGATCGATCCGGGCAATGCGGCCGGTGATACGATGCCGGCAACACCCTTCAACTGTTCGTCTGACGCTGAACCAATGTGGGTTTCCAACGCCCCGGACAGCAACTGCAACGGCTCTGGTATTGATTGCATCCAGGCTCTTTGCCGCGCGTTGGGCTACCAGAATGGTTTCCTGCTTCGCGAGGTGCCATCCAACGTATGTCCGGAGCCTCACTCGCTGAATTCAGAGGGCACAGACTGGACCTCGGACTTCGTCCCTTCCGACGGTTGGGGAGCCGAGTACCAGTGTTCGGTCTTTGCCGACTAGGAGACTTGATCTTTCACTGATGTTTTTGAATTGGACGCCATAAGAAGGGTCTGCCTGGCAGTGTATCGGCTACGGCGTTTGTGCTGTGCCCTTGACTCCCATGCCGTGCTTGTAGACCAGGGCGCCGCCGTGATCGGCGGTCATTCCGGCGAGGACCACGGCGGCAAAGGCGGCGACGATGGCCGCCATGCGAAACAGCCCGAGTTGGGTCCTTTGATCCTTGCGGGACAACCATGCGACGAAAAGCCGAAACGCGGTTAGTCCGACAATCCCCGCCATGGTGTAGAGACCAAGGTCCTGATGCTCAGACAGGGCGGCCTGGGCGGCTCCCGGCATTGACCACATCGCGTCGGCAGCGCTGGTACCGCTGAACCATGCTGCGATCGCTCCGATCGCGGCCAGGCAGTAGAGCAGGGTCGCCCCATGATCCAACCACCTCCTTTTTCTGGAGGTCAGGGCCGACAGGTCGAAAAAGAGAGCCGTCACCAGCAGGGCGAGGGGAAAGTGCACCACCGCGGGATGCAGATTGGGCAGCGAAATTCCGGCGAGCAGGTTCTCAAGCATGACGGCTCTCCTTGTGAGAGACACAGAGTACCAGGGAGGGAAGACCGGGGTTCAGCCGTCAATATCCTTGCCTTCTTCGTCACCCTTGAAGTCGATGAACTGCATCCACTTGACGTCTTTCCACAGAGTATGCACTTCATCGGGCGCTCCCGGATCGGCGATGTCAATCCCCAGTTCGTCGAGCAGGGTGCCGGTGGCGACGCGGTAACCGACGATCGCCTTGCGATAGTTCAGGCGCGCCTGGAGGTTTGAGAGTTGGGCGTTGGCCAGGTCGTCCTGGATCTGCAGGACCAGGAAGTTGGTCGAGAGGCCGTTGGCGAACTTGGTCTGCTCGGCCTCGACGTTGCGTTCGGCCAGAATCTTGGAGGCTTCCGCGGCTTCAACCGATGCCGCGCCGTCATAGAGGTAACGTACGGCCACGCGGACGTCGTGGGTGATCGACTGCTGGAGTGCGGAGAGGCGGGTCTTGGTCTGGTGGTGCTCGAACCGCCGGCGCGCCAGGTTGGCCTTGGCGTCATTGTTGCCCAACGGCACCTTCAGAGCCAGTCCGATGCCCCAATTCGGAAATTCAGTGTTGACGATCTGGTCGAGAGAGTCGTCGAAGCCCCCTTTGACGCGGGTGGTCTCGCCGGTGATTGGGTCGTCGGCTGTCAGGGTACCGCCGATGCCGCTGAAACCGTAGGAGCCGGTCAAGTCGAGGCTGGGAAGAACCGTATTACGGGCCAATTTGACATTGAGGCCGGCCATGTCCAGGGCCAATTCCTGGCGGAGAATTTCGGGACGCTCTTTCAGGGCGGTCTCGATACTGGAGGCCAGATCGACATCGAGGGGTTCGAAGACGTAGGGCTCGGCCGCGATGATCTTCGTGGCCCACTCTGCCGGTGTCTGGAAGCCCAGGACTTGTTTGAGCGCGTCCTCGCTGTTGGCCTGTGCGTTGCGTGCCAGGATCAGATCCTGATTTCGGGTGGCGACGCTGGCCTCCGACTGCACCACATCAATCGGCGCCGAGGTTCCGACCCGGATTCGCTCTCGGGTTTCCTCAAGCAGTTTTTGGGCCAGTTCCAGCGACTGTTGCTTGACCTCGACCAGAACCTTTGCCGCTGCGAAATCCCAATAGGCCTGCTCGACCTGTTGGAGGGTAGCGATCACCTGCGTCCTGAGGGTCTCCGCGGCCTGGTCACGGCTGGTCTGGGCGATGACGATCCTCGAGCGTGTCACCAGTGTCCCGAAGTTCCTTAACAGGGGTTGATTCAGCCGTGCTGTCAATCCGGTACTCCAACTGGGATTCAGGAAGTAGAATTGTGAATTCGTTGCCGTTCTCCGGGTGCCCAAGCCAAGGCTGACCGAGCCGCCGATGGGCATCAATCCCGAAATTCCGAGGTTGTACTGCGTGTTTCGGGTCTTGTTGACCAGGGCGCCGTCCAACTGGGATGCCGCGGGCGACTCTCTGTAGTCGGCATCCGCGCCCAGGTCGAACGACGGGTCGAAGATTCCGGATGCGCCCTGGATGCTGGTATCGGCGATGGCCAGGTCGTAGCGCCCGACCTGGAGGTCTAAATTGCGGGCCAGGGCAATCTCGTAGGCTCGCTGAAGGTCGAGGTCGAGAGCTTCACCGTCCGCAATGTCCAGTTTCGCACCCGCATTGACGGTGGCGTCAAACTGCCCGGCCGAAACTCCAACTGTCGTCAGGATCAGGATGGCGAATACTGAAAATCCGGTGATGCGGAATCTGGTCATGTTTCCTCCGTGCCCCAGGCGATCACGGCGAACCGTTTCCCGGGCGTTGCTTTCGCTTGAGAATACGCGTGTTCGTCTTGAAAGTTCGCACATTTTGTTCCCCCATCCTTGAGGTTCTTCGCATGATGGTACCAGCCGACCTCAATCTGGGGAACGTCGAGAGCTGATAGCTGAGAGCCGAGGCTACCCGGCGCAGCCGGGATGGGCTCATATTACCCTGATCTTCCCTTTGAGTAGATAGACCTGGAAGGCGATGTCGGTTTTCGCCATCAGCCTTTTGAAATCGGCCATCGGGACCGAACCCAGGGGCTGGTTACCGGAGTCGCCGTAGAAAAAGGCAACGATCTTGCCCCTGACCTTGATCGGGAGGATCAGACATCCGACCGGCAGGGGATCTCCGAGAGCGATGGTCAACTCCTGATTGCGTGCCATCGCCGGCAACGGACCCAGCCAAAAGGCCGAGCCCTGGAACAGGCCGCTGAAAACTGATGGTTCGTCTTTGGGGATGGCGATTGCGCGAACGGCCGTTGGCTCGACCTCGGCCCCTTCGCCCCGCCAGCCGACGATGGTGTCCCCCCGAAGAGCCAGGAGCAAACGGCGTGTGAAGTGGGGTTGGCTGAAATCCAGCAGCGCATCTGCGATGTCGTCCCTGATCTCGGCCCTTTGGAGAGCATCTGCGGCTCTGGCGAGACGGGCTTCGGGGCTCAGAGGAGGGTCCGGCAACGGGGGAGGTTCCTCCACGACCAGTGGCGGAGGTGGTTCCAACTCAGCCGGCGGTGGGGGGCTCTCGTCGGGGGGTGGGGACGGCTGGGCGTTGGTAGCGAATGAGGGGAAGAGGGCCAAGTCTTCGTCGGAGAACTCCAGTTCGGTCGGAATCGCGGCCTTTTGAGGTCGGACACTCGGGGTGGGTGCGGTGGTCGTATCCTCCGGGATCGGCGGCTTGTCCTGAGGTGGTGTCTCCGGGACTGTTCGGGTTGGGCGAAGAGTGGTCTGTCCCTTTTTTGCGGGACTATTTATTCGTCTGAGCAGTGCTTCCACGCGCGGTGCCAGTGGCACGTCGTAGTGCCGCGCCAATCCCTCCCGGACATGAATCTCCAACGCCGCATAGGTGGTGATCATGCTCCCGGTCAGGAGAGCCAGTTCGTCTTGGACCAGAAGATCCCCGGGGTCGAGAGCGGCGACGCTCAGGTTCTTGCCGTCGCGCCTGAAGGGGATGACGCCGAATCTTCGTGCCAGCCGCGCCGGGATCAGGCCGGTCAGTTCAGAGGAGGCGGAGGCGATGTCCGAGGCACGAGCGATTCGGCTCTTGGTGAACCGGCCCAACGCCGACAGCAGTGTCGCCTCACCGGCCAGACCGAGGTCGAACACGGCGGTGTCGACCCGGTCACCGGAGATCGAAGTTGCCTCGATGATCGCCCTCTTCCTCTCGGCGGGGACAACCCTCTCCCGAATGAGAAAATCGACGAATGATCTCACGTCCATACCGGATGAGCGTAGCACCTTTTTGCGGCTGCTCTTTTTGTGGCCTATTTCGAAAGACAAAAGTGAAAGCTGACTGCTGACAGCTGATAGCTGACAGCTACAAAGTCGAGACGGGATCGACGTCGATCAGGCGATGGACGTCCGACGGGAGGCTCAGACTCTCCACCCGAGCCATGGCCTGGCGAAGGGGTGGGCGTTCAGCGGAGGTCAGGAGAATCTGCCACCGCCACCGGTCCCGAAGCCTTTCCATCGGTGACGGCGCAGGCCCTCGGACCCGGACACCCTCCGGAGCCGGTCGCAGACGACGGCCCGCAGCTTCGGCGGCCCGTCGGACCTGGTCTATCGAAGGCGATTCGAATCGAATCAGGGCCATGCGGGATACCGGTGGGTAGCCGAAGGCCCGCCGGAACCGCAGTTCTTCCTCGGTGAAGGCTGCGACGTCTTGGTTGGCCGCATGGAGCACTGCGGGGTGTTCAGGGTGGTATGTTTGAATGATGACCCTGCCGGGATCGGCGCCGCGTCCCGAGCGTCCGGCCACCTGTGTCAGAAGCTGGAAGGTCAGCTCGCCGGCCCTGAAATCCGGCAGGCCCAGTAGGGCGTCGGCGGAAATGACCCCGGTCAGGGTAACGTTGGGGAAGTGGTGTCCCTTGGCGACCATTTGTGTTCCGACCAGGATGCGGACCCGCCCGTCGGCGAAGGCGCCCAGGGTGTCTTCGAGCCCGGATCGACGACGGACCATGTCCCGGTCAAGAATGG
>DAOWGJ010000111.1 GCA_030637505.1 Holophagae bacterium | reverse complement strand
CTTGAGGCCGAAGAGTTCGTATCCAACCTGATCGGCCCCTCTATAGGGCGACTCGGCCTTGCCGGAGAAGAGGTCGAGCACGGACCTTCCCTGAAGCGGCTGGAATTGGCGACCCTGGAAGTCCTGGCTGTGCTCGATACCTGCCAGGTCGAGAATCGTCGGCATGATGTCCCTCACGTGCACGAAGGAGTGATTGATCTCGCCGGCGTTCGCCATTGCTCCCGGCACCTTGACCAACAGCGGCGACCTGATGCCGCCCTCGGACGTGAACCCCTTGAACAAACGGCTCGGGGCCGAGCTGGCCTGGGCCCAGCCCGGACCGGTTTCGATGAAGGAGTTGGCCAGGCCGCGGTTCTCCAGACTGTTGTCGAAGGAACTCAGGAACTCCTCGGTCTGCCCGGGGTAGGTCGTCGGCAGCGCGCCGTTGGCGCCGTTGTCCGAGAAGAAGATGATCATGGTGTTGTCGTACTCGCCGATCTCCTTCAACTGGTCGAAGACGCGCTTGATCTGTTCGTCCATGTAGTCGACCATTGCCGCGTAGACCTCCATGTCACGGGCCGCGAGTTGGCACTCCTCGGTCGACATCTCATCCCAGGCCGGAACGCTGGCCAGACGCGGAAAGGGCTCCGAATCGGCAGAAACGATTCCGAGGTCCATCAGTGCTTCGAGTCGCGTTTCGCTCAGCTCATCCCAACCGTCGTCGAAGGCGCCCCGGTACTTGTCGATGTACTCCTTGGGGGCGTGCAACGGGTCGTGGGGAGCGGTGTACGAGAGGTAGGCGAAGAAGGGTTGGTCGTCTCCGTGGTCCCGGCGGATCCACTCGAGCAGGATGTCGGTGTAGTTTCTCGTTGAGTAGAAGTCCTCAGGCAGCGAATCCACCTCTTTGCCGTTACGCCTGTAGATCATGGTCTGCGGTGGCGACAGCGGTCTGCGGTCGTTCCAGTGGCTGCCTCCTCCTGGGGCGAGGATGAAGGTCTCCTCGAATCCCCGGGCATGGGGGCTGGTTTCCTCCTCAGAGCCGAGGTGCCACTTACCGGCCATGTAGGTGTGGTAGCCGCCGGCCTTGAGCACCTCGGGCAGGGCCGCCACGTCGAATGTGAGGTGGCCGACGTAGCCGGGATAGCCCTCCATCTCCTGGGTCCAGATCTCGCCCATGGTGCCGAGGCCCGCCCGGTGGTTGTCCATCCCGGAGAAGAGCACCGATCGCGTCGGAGAGCAAGTGGGCAGCACATGGAAGTTGCTCAGGCGCAGACCCTCGGTGGCGAGGGTATCGAGGGTCGGTGTAGCGATCTCGCCCCCAAACGCCCCGATATCTGAGTAGCCGAGATCGTCGGCAACGATCAGCAGGACATTGGGTCTCTTGGTAGGTGGTTGCGGGCTCAGGGCTGTCTTCCGGGCCTTCTCACACCCTGCCGCCGCGAGAACGATGAGTGATGCCATGACGAGTCTCAGCACTTTCCCATTCATAAGAATTCTCCTTGTCTCTTCGGGATAGTGTATTGCATTCCCGCCACCGGACAACAGCGTAAGGCGATGGCCGGATCGAGTGCCAGGTCCGTAGTTCCGCAGTTATGAGCGAGCGGGCGTCCGAGGTTTCCGGTCAGCTGGTCAATTTTAAACCCCGGCCTTCGGGTCCGCTTCGCTTCCCCGCTCGGAGCATTTCCCTCAAGGGGAGCGGGGTTGAAAGTGGTGAGACATCGCCCTTGAGGGAAATGCCCTCGACGGCCTACGGCGTCGGCCAAGACTCGTTCGCTGACGTGCTCGCCGAGTGGAGCCACGTCCGCAGTTCTTCGCAGTGCCTCGGATTCCGGGGCGGTTCTTGATGAAGAACTTCGGACATGGCACCTCCGTTGGAGAGGGGCGCTCCCGAATTACAGTGAATTACAGGGGACAGTGTCTATTGTCACTGGAACCCCCTTCCAGGCGGAGAAAGTCCTCGCCTCTGAAAATAGCTGATCGAGGCATAGGTGTTCACTGATACGCCGGTCATCTCCGATTTCCTCTCGTACAGAGCACCGGGTCAGAGTCGCAATCAATCACTGCAAGGATTCCTTTTTGAGAGCGGAGGCCAGGCTCCATTTGCCGGCGCCGCGAGCCGCGATGGCCAGGAAAACAAAGGAATATACGGCCGCAAGTTCCCCGCCGTTGCCGATCGGCCAGAAGTCCTGTGAGGCGTGGACCATGAAGTAAGCAGAAGCCATGAGTCCGCTTGACAGAAAGGCAGCCCAGCTGGTGAGAAGACCGATCATGATGAGCAGGCCGCCGACCAACTCGAGGAGACCGGCAAGACCGATCATCGAGACCAGTTCGACGGTTCCCCCACTGCCGTCCACACCACCAAGGAAACCAAGGGTCTTCTGAGCCCCGTGACACAGGAATAACAGTCCCACCGCGATGCGCGTAATGGCGTAGATCTGTTCGTTGAAATTGCCGATGATTTTTTTCATATCAAGTTTCCTCCCGATATCGCACGGTTTCATGTCGTCTGCGCTTTAACCATTCACGAGAATGCAACGTGGGCAGAGACCAGAAGATTCCTGGCCGCGCTCAGCGGCCTACTGCCCTCAGCCGAGATTCGATTGCCGACGTGGCCCCCGTGGATTGCCACCCTATGCATTGTCCGCAACTGGACTTTTGGCTGGAGGTTGTCTTGGGGACAATGCAAAGAATGGCTATCCCGTCGGAGAGGGCGCTCATGGATTTGGAGTCTCTCAGCGACAGCGGCAGATGGCCGGGGCAGGGACGGGAGTCAGTGGGCAGGTTCAGGGGCCGGGCCAAATGGCAGGGTCAGCGACCGTAGCAGGAACAGCATCAGCGCCCGCGACCGGCGCGGGCACGTCGCAGTAGCCCCCACTCGGGGCCGAAGTCATCCTGTCGGATTGAGCAACCGCCAGGTCATGGCGCGTACCTGGTCGAAGAGGTTGAGAGCGGTATTGGTTTGGGTTCTCTCGATGGCCCCTGCCTGGGCAAGAAGCCGAAGATGGGTGTCGACCTCTTTCGCTGAAGCATAAGCAATCCGCCAGTGGTGCATCCGATCTCGGCCGGACCGTCCGTGACCTTCGCTTAAGTTTGCGGGAACCGAGCTTGCCGACCTAATGACTTGATCGGCGATTGACTTCAACGGTGCCGGGACTCGAATCACGAGGGCGATGGCTATTCCGGCTGCTTCGAGAGCCTTGGAGTGGGCGATGAGAGTATTTTCGGGGAGCGCGTTGAGCATGGTGTTCTCCGTTTCGTTCATACTCGTCCCCAAGCTGGTGCGGACAACTGTTGTCAAGGATCGCGAAGCGACCGGCCCTTGGGCCAGCTTGTCCTTGACCACTGTTGGCCCGCCAGCTACACGCCTCTACCTCAATGAACGAAACGGAGATCACCATGCCTGCGCCGCCGTTGGACCTGTCGCCGCCCCGGTCGCCGACGCTGCACCTGCCCCGGAACCTGTCGCTGCCATCTGACGCTGTACCTGCCCCCGTCGCTGCCCCTGAATCTGCTTGCTGAATCTGACGCTGTCCCTGTCCCGGCCCCTGAATTCCGACCCCGGCCTTCGGGAACGCGCACGCGCGTCCCCGCTCGGCGCGTTTTTCGGAGGGGCTTCATTACAGAAATCGGGAGGGAACCGCCCCTTCGAAAAACGACCTCGGCGGCCTAGACCGTCGGCCGAGACTCGATTGGCAAGGGTGTCGCCGTGGATTGCCACTCATGCCTTTTCTCGCAGCTTTGCCGGCATCGGGAGGTATGCGCGGAGAGAAAGGCATGAATGGCACGTCCCGATTCGAGGGAAATGCGCCGAGCGGGGGCGCGCTTGCGCGACCCCGAAGGCCGGGGTTGGACTCCGAGAGTCGGAACAGCGTCAGCTTCAGATTCAGCAAGCAGGTTCAGGGGCTGCGGCGGGGGCAGGTACAGCGTCAGATGGCAGCGACAGGTTCCGGGGCAGG
>DAOWGJ010000224.1 GCA_030637505.1 Holophagae bacterium | reverse complement strand
GGATCTCGTTCTACACCTCCCCCATCAAGGCCTTGGCCAGCGAGAAATTCTTCTCGCTGTGCGAAATCCTGGGCCCGGAGAATGTCGGCATGAAGACCGGTGACGCCTCGATCAACCCCGACGCCACGGTCGTCTGCTGCACTGCCGAGGTCCTGGCCAACATGGCCCTGCGGCAGGGAGAGAATCTCGACGTGCCATACGTCGTCATGGACGAATTCCATTACTACGCCGACCGCGACCGCGGCTGGGCCTGGCAGGTTCCCCTGATCGCCCTCCCTTCGACCCGATTCCTGCTGATGTCGGCCACGCTGGGCGACGTCACACCGATTACGCGCCAGATAGAAACACGCACCGGCGTCGAGGTCGCTCACGTCACCTCGATCGAGCGACCGGTCCCGCTGGAGTTTTCCTACCGCGAGACACCGCTGCATGAAACTGTCGGGGACTTGGTAGCTGCCGATCAGGCGCCGATCTACATCGTTAATTTCACGCGCAACGACTGCGCTGAATTGGCCCAGGGCCTGACCTCGATGGGCCTGACCAGCCGCAGACAACGTGAGGCCATCCGAGAGGCGATCGCGGGAACCAAATTCGACACGCCCTACGGCCGCGAGTTCAAACGTTTCCTGGGTTTCGGCATCGGTGTCCACCACGCGGGACTCTTGCCCAAGTACCGCCTCCAGGTCGAACAACTGGCCCAAAAGGGCATGCTCAAGGTGGTCTCGGGCACCGACACCCTGGGCGTCGGGGTCAACATCCCAATCCGCACTGTGCTCTTCACCAAGTTGGCGAAGTTCGACGGGCAGAAGGTCGGCCACCTCAAGGTACGGGATTTTCAGCAGATCGCCGGACGAGCAGGCCGCAAGGGCTTCGACGATCAGGGTTGGGTCGTCGCACAGGCGCCCGAGGACGCGATCTCCAAGCGCATCGCCCAACGAAAGGCAGCGGCCAACCCAGGTAGGCGGGTCAAGAAAAAAACCCAGCGACCCCGGAGAGACGGCGACGTCTCCTGGACCGAAGAAACACTCAATCGCATGATCCATTCCCCACCCGAGGCCCTGCGCTCACGCTTTCGGCTGACCAACGGCATGGTGCTCGACTTGATCCAGCGCGACGCCGACAGCAACGACCCCGACTCTCGGAATTTCGCCGCCATCCGCCGGCTGATCGACGACTGCCACGAGGACGCCGAGAGCAAGAAACGGCTGATCCAACGAGCGGCGGAGTTGGTGCGCTCCCTGTACCGGCTGGGCATCATCCGCATGGTTCAAGATACGGCCGGTTCCTATCTCTGGGTCATCCCCGACGAGGACTTGCAGGTGGACTTCTCGCTGTTCCACAACCTGTCGCTCTTCCTCGTTGAGGCGATCGGCGGGTTGGACCCCGAAGGTGAGGAGCACGCCCTGGACCTCTTGTCCGCGGTCGAGTCTGTGCTGGAGGATCCCACTGTCCTGATCCGCGCCCAGGTCAGCAAGGCCAAGACCGAGTTGATCACCAGGCTCAAGGCCGAAGGCGTACCCTACGAAGAACGGATGAACCGGCTGGACGAGGTGACCAACCCCCAGCCCTGCCGGGAGTACCTGCTGGCGATCTACGAAAGGTTCCGGCGTGATCACCCGTGGGTCGGCGGCGATCTGGTGGCGCCCAAATCCATCGCCCGCGAGATGTTGGAAGAGTGGTTGAGCTTCGGAGAGTACACCCGGCGCTACGCCCTGCAACGCTCGGAAGGCATCCTCTTGCGCTACCTCTCCCAGGTCTACAAGACCCTGGATCAGAACATCCCGGACCAGAGCAAGACCGATGCGGTATGGGACGTGATCGGGTGGCTGCGTTCGGTGATCGAGCGCATCGACACCTCGCTGATCGAGGAGTGGGAAGGCCTTCGCCATCCCGAGATGCATCTCGAGGGCCTGAGCGAACACGAAACTCACCGAGTGTTGGCCCTTGAGGAGCTCATCGAGAATCAAAAAAGCCTCTTCAGCCGAGTCAGGGCCGAGTGCCGCCAATTGGTCCGGGCTCTGGCACATGGAGACTGGGAGGAAGGCGCAGTCGGCATCAGCGCCCCGCCGGACGCCGAGACCTGGACTGCAGAGAACCTGGAAAAGGCCATGGCGCCCTACTTCGAGCGCTACGAAAGCCTGCGCTTCGACCACCATACACGGATGGCCGACACGACGATCTTCACGCGCGAATCCGAGCGGCGATGGAAGGTCCTTCAGCGCCTCTTCGACCCCGAAAGCAACGATAATTGGTGGTTCGAGGCCGTCATCGACCTCTCGAGCCCCGAAAGCCTTGATCGGCCGCTACTGCAGTTGGTGCGCATCGCCGCGGATTGATCCGCATACTCAAAGGAGTCCAATTCCAGGTAGGGTGGGCCTTGGCCCACCATCGGGATCTCTATTGGTGGGCCAAGGCCCACCCTACAACGGCTTCGCGGCAATTCAGTTGTTTCCGGCGCCGCCGTATTGGTCAAGACCTTCCAACCGCCGATCAACCTCCGCACGCCGTTCCGGCGTTGAGGCCAGCGGACGGGCATGAAGCAGAGCCCGGCGAGCCTTCTCGACCTCTCCCCGCTCGGTGTACAACGTGCCCAACACGAAGTGGGCATCTTGATCGACAGGGTTTACGGCAACCGCTCGTTCGAGATGATGAATGGCCGCATCGACGTCGTTTTCCTGCAGGTACCAGATGCCGATGTTGTAGAGCACCTCGGGATCGTCCGGCGCCAGGGTGCGGGCCCGTCTGAAAAAGTCGGCCGCCTCGTCATGCGCCTTTCGGCGCGCGTGCCATGCCCCCAACGCCACCAGGGCCCCAAGGTGGTTGGGGTCCCCCTCGAGGGCGAGTTCGAAATGGCGTCGGCTCGACTCCTCATCCCCGAGGCGGGCATCGATTCTCCCCAGTTGGTGGAGGGCCGGCGCCGTCGCCGACCCGAATTCCAGGATCCTCTCGAATTGAGTCCTGGCCCCCTCCAAATCCCCCGAGTTCAAATGGATCAGTCCGAGGAAGTAGAGGGCATCGTCCTGAAGGGGGTCAATCGCCAATGCCCGTTCGAAAAGTTCACGAGCCCGCTCGGGCCGCCCTGCATGGAGCAAATAGGCCGTCGCCAGCGCCTTGACGGCCTCCTTGAAGCCCGGCTCACTGGCGACGATCCGTTCCAGCTTGGCGATCCCAACCTGGATATCCCCCGTGCGAATGTCCTCCCCCGACGTTGAATAAAGGTCAAAGAGGTACCTCTTCTCATGGGGATCCACCATCCCAATGACGTCTTCAAGATCCTCGGTGAGGGAAGCCGCCTGCGCCGGCGAGCCGGTGACATACCCCAGAGCACGAAGCCTCTCCAAAGTCTCCGGATCGGCGCCGGCTACGGCCCTGGATGAATCCGGGCTCCGCCAAAGAGCGATCGCCGCTTTCAATTCTCCAGTCATCCGCTTGAGACTGGCGATGTCGGAATGCGCAACATTATAGACCTCGCCCGGGTCCTCATCCACTCTGTAGAGCCGGGGATGGGGTCCGTAAATCAGCTTCTCGTTCCGGCTTCGCAGGCCTCGGAGTTCTCCCCATCCACAGGCCAGCCGAGACGTCAGACTCTCCATGTAGACGCCACGATCGGCGGGGATCGAATCCCCCGCCATGGCCGGCACCAACGAGCGCCCCTGGACGTCTTCGGGCACATCAATACCCACCAATTCCAGGATGGTCGGAACGATATCGACCGTCGAAACCAGGCCGTCGACGACCGAAGAAACCGATGATTTCACAGGCTTGATGACCAGCGGAACGTGCAT
>DAOWGJ010000190.1 GCA_030637505.1 Holophagae bacterium | reverse complement strand
GGTCGGCCTTCGACCTGGAGACCGTTGGGGCAGTAGTCACTGACGCCGTCGATCTCGAGCAGCGTGTCCAACTCGGCAACCAGTGATTCAAGTCTCATGGATCCATGGTACAGAAGCTCTCAGCAATCAGCTATCAGCTCTCAGCTCAAACACAAAGGTCGGGTTAGAAGCTCTGTGAATCAGTCGTTCGCGAAGCGAAAGGCTCGAGAGGCGGTGAGATGGGTGATCTCTCGAGAAGTCGTAACCCGAAGGCGTATCAGGAGATACGTTGAGGGTGGCGACGAGCGAAAATCGCGCAGATTACTGGCTATCGAGCATTGCAGCCGCGAGAGGGCTTTTTCACAGGGCGTTTATGCCAGTGCATTGTGCCTCATGCGCTCATGATCTTTCAAGGGGGCAATGCATAATAGGGGGGTGGGTCGTTACTGGACTTGGATGTGGCTTGGTGTGGCGGCGCTGGTCGGGTTGGCCTCTGGTGTGGCGTGCCGCCGGGAGGCACCTCCGGTTCAGGTGTCGCGGCTGCGTGTGCATTTTGTCTTTTCCAGTGGGGACAACCCGATGTGGGATCACCTCGGCGACGGCGTTGCCAAACGACTTCAAGATGCCTATGGCGCCGAGGTCTCATCGGCGTGGGCCCGCTCTCCGGCCGAGCGGCGATCGGTCCTTGAAACAGCCGCCTCTGATTCGGTCGATCTGGTCTTCTGTGTCGGGCCCGAGTTCGATCGGTCGATCCTGACCGAAGGCCCGCGATTTCCCCGGACGGCCTTTGTTTTGGACCGAGGGATGGTCCTCGCTCCCAACGTTGCCCGGATGGAGTTTCTCTACATGGGCGCCGCCTACCTCGGGGGGGTGACCGCGGCCGTTCTTGGTGGTTCGACGATTGGCATCCTCGAGGTCGGTCGGGGGCCGGTGATCGACGACATCGAGGACGGATTTGAACAAGGATTTCGATGTCGTCATCCGTGGGGGGGGCGGATCGAGAGGGCGTCGGGGGCTGCCGGCATCGACGCCCTGGCCGAAAGAGGTGTTACGGTTGCATTGTACGCCGAATTGGCGCCCGATCCGGAGGTCCTGGCGGCCGCCGATGCTTGCGGCGTGCACCTGGTGACGATCGGACGCCACACGCTGGACACCCATGCTGACGTCGTCGCCGCTGCGATCGTCGTTGATATCCCGGAGGCTGTCGGTCGGATTGCCGCGGATGTCGTCGACGACACCTTCACGGGTAAGGTCTACGCCTTCGATCTGGGCTCCGGGGTTGTTGATCTGAGGCTTCAGCCGTCTCTGGCCGAGAATCAATCGCTGGTCGAGGCATTGGATCAAGCCAGGGCGGCAGTCAACGCCGGGATGGTGGAGATCGAGTCGCTGGGGTTGTAAGGGAGTCAAAAACGGCCGGGGATAAACCCCGGCCCTACAATACCTCCCGTAGGGCCAGGGTTTACCCCTGGCCGAGCTTTGCGGGTTTTTACAGGCAGCTAAGCTGTCAGAGAGGCGACCGTGGCTTCCAGTCGGGTCAGGCGGTCTTCGAGGTCGGCGACTCGCTGGGCAAGAGACGGTCCCCGGGTTTCTTCATCGATCGACGCCAGGCTGGCCTCATCGGGAGTTCCGCCGACCAGATGCATCCAGCGAGCCTCATTCTGGCCGGGGCGGCGTCCCAGCAGGACGGTCAGAGGCTCGTCCCCTTGCCGCAACATATCCAGGGTGGCCTCAACCTCGTAATTGTCGGCAAAAACGTGCATGCGCTCGGCACGGTTTCGGATGGCCCCGGTGGTCTGGGGGCCACGCAGGAGCAAGAGGGCCATCGCGGCATGGGACGGACCGTCCAGCGTCCATTGCCGCTCGAGCGCGTGGCGCCACCGTTCGACACGTGCCCCGGTCACCGGCCAGACGAGAACCTCTTGGTGGAGGCGGTCCAAAGCGGCGCGGGCGTCGGCCTCGGACAGCTGCATTACTGGAGAGCGGCTGGATTTCTGGTTGCACGCCGACACCAACGCCTTGAGGGTCAGGGGATAGGCATCGGGCGTCGTCAGTTCCTTTTCCAGCAAACACCCCAGGACTCGAATCTCGACGGGGTCCAATTCACGGGGAAGACGCATTTTGAGCCTCCAAACCGACTACAAGATCTCCAGGATGGCCTCGGGCGGACGCCCGAGGGCGGCACGATCACCATTGATCACGACCGGCCGTTCAATCAGCTTCGGGTTTTCGGCCATCGCCGTGATCAGCTCAGAGCGGCTGAGAGACTCGTCGTCGAGGCCCAGTTCTTTGAAAACCGCTTCCTTGCGCCGCATCAAGCCCCGAGGCGCCACACCCAGGAGCGTGAGCACACGGTCCAGTTCTCCAGCCGAGGGCGGATCCTCGAGATAGCAGGTGATGATCGGCTCGATTCCTTGATCTTCAATCAGGGCCAGGCCCTGTCTGGATTTTGAGCACCGCGGGTTATGCCAGATCATGACGGTCATGTGTGCCTCCAACAGGAGATCTTAACGCAGGTTGGTTGCGGCCGTGTATCCAGATTATTCCTTTGCCTTTCCTTGGCCCGACCTTCTCACCGGTTTTCGAGGCGAAAGGCGCAAAACGCAATGAGGTTAGGTGATCTCGCAAGACGAGTGAGCGATGGCGTACTTGCGGTACGTTGAGCGAGTGAGTCGAGAAAGCGCCGAAGATCGTTGTGTTTTGCGCCTTGCAGCCGGACACTGGTGAGAAGGTCGGGTTAGCGTTCTTCGCGCTCTTCGCGGTTCAATTGTGTTCTTGTTCCTCATGGACTCTTAGCCGGTTTGAGAGCTTCCATCCACATCCGCTCGACGCGGTCGAAGACGGCGTTCCAGGTGAAGGATTCCAAAGAGATTTCATCTGGCAGGGGGGCGGCGATCGATCGCCCGAGGGCTGCCGCGAGGTTTCGGGTGAAGGCGGGGAGGTCGTCGGCGACGGGAGTATCCGGGCCGTCGAGGCGTGGCCTTGGGATGATCTCGATGACGTTTCGAGGAATCCGCGGTGCGATGGTCTCGACGACGCCGGGGAGATCGGTGGCCACCAGCCGGCAGCCGCACGCCAGCGCCTCTATCAGGACCAGAGGTACGCCCTCGTAGAAGGAGGGCAGGACGCAGACCGTAGACTGGCGCATCAAGGCGGCCAGTTCGCCCTGGTTCAGGTGTCCGTGGAGGACGACGGCCGGGGCCATTGCCTCCATTCGACGATGAAGGATCTCCGCCTCGGGACCCGCGCCGCTCCCGATTACGTGGAGTTCGAGGTCGGGGAAATCAACTCGGACCATCTCGAATGCGTCCAGCAACCAGGGGAGTCCCTTGGCCTTGGCGTACTTGCCCGCGTAGAGCAGTTTTGGTGAGAGCCGGTTGGGACGGCCCCTGCGGTGGAAGAGTTCCTCCCGGTAGCCGGCGCCGACGACGTGGATCCGCTCTTCAGTTACATCGAGTTCCTGCTGCAATTGGTGGGCGTGATCCGAGTGGAGGACGGCAAAAGCCTCGTTCCGCCGGCATCCCGTTCTGACGCCGACGGCCAGGTGGGGGCAGAGCCTCATCTGGCGGAGGCCGGTGGCGTGGCAGTGAGAGATGACAGGCGTGTTGGGTGCGAGGTCCTTGACCATCGAGCCCAGGATCCACAGGTGGTGGACGTGGATCACGTCGGGCGTAATTTCCTCCAGCAGAGGGCGGAGTCGGCGGGTCCATGCCTGGCGGTATTCCCTGAGTTGGTCAGGGCTCATGTCCGACCACCGGGTCGAGCGATAGGGCATGACGTCGGACATTCCGGGCACAGGGAAGGGCAACTCGGGTGTTTCGAAGCGCAGCGTGAGGATGCGATCGGGTTCGAGACCGCCGACCTCCGGCGAGGGGTCGTCCGCCGGAACGCCCACCACCACCTGCTGGTCCCAACCGGCCGTCGCCGCATGGCGAACCAGGGCGTCGAGGGTGATGCCCGACCCGGTCAAGGAGGGGCGCTGGGACAGGAGGTGGAGGACCTTCGGCATGGGGGGAGGGTAGCGTATCACCTGAAGGAAAAAGGGTGAAGGGTGAAGTTTGAAGGGGAGAAAGCGTCAGCGTTTCAGCTTCCCAGCCTCCCAGCGTTACCGCTATACTCACCTCATGGCTGACAAAGTGTTCGAACCCGCGTGTTCACGGTGCAATGACACCGGATGGGAACTGATCGAAAAAGACGGCCGGGAGTTTGTGCGCCGGTGCGAGTGTGCCGAGGGCATTCGGCGGGAGCGGCTGCTGGAAAAGGCAGGGGTCCCCGGGCGCTACCGGCACTGCACCCTCGGAGGATTCCAGATCTGGAATCCAGATGACCCGACTCTGGCCCGGGCTATGCGCGGGATCCAGGAATTCGTCGACCTGTGGCCGGAAGGCGACAAGGGGTTGCTGCTGATGGGGCCGGTCGGAACCGGCAAGACCCACCTGGCGGTTGCGACCCTCCAGGAATTGATCACCGGCAAGGGGGTGCAGGCCCGGTTCCAGGACTTCACGTCGTTGGTCCTGGAGATCCAGATGACCTTCGACACACCGGGTGCGCAAAGGGAGTTGATGCGGCCTTTGATCACCGCCGACCTGCTGGTCCTTGACGAGTTGGGGGCGGGCAAGGTGACGCCATGGGTGATGGATCTGCTCTACTACCTGGTCAATTCGCGCTATGTTGAGGGCCGGAAAACGGTTTTCACCACCAACTATTCGGATTTCGGCGGCGGTGGCCAGGAGACCTTGACTGACCGGGTCTCGGCGAGAATCCGGTCGCGTCTCTACGAGATGTGCCGGCGCATCGAACTGCGAGGGTTGGATTACCGGAAACAACGTCTGGCCGACCACGGCGAGCGGCGGACGCCGTGAAGAAGCTGTCAGCGATCAGCTGTCAGCTCTCAGCTTTTCGGATTCTCGGCGTCGTATTGGTTCTTGGGCTTGGTTCGTGTGCGACGACGCCCAGGCCTCCGGTCCAGGTCCCGCAGCCCACGCCGACTCCGGTGGTGACTCCGACGCCTACACCCCAGCCGACGCCGACCGCCGTTCCAACCGTGCCGCCGCCGGCGACGGTTCCGACCGACGACCTTGAGGAACCGCTGATCCGGGTTCTGCTTCGACGGACGTCGAAGACGATCACTCTGCCCCAGCCGGGGCGGGCGTGGCGTTTGACGGCGGCAACGGGCGCTGCATGGCTTTGGGGTCCGCTGACAATTTCGAGAGGACTCGGGCAGACCTGGTACCAGGTCGGCGCTTTCGGAGGTGGTGAGGCAGCGCTCGAAGCCGACCGCGCACTCAAACGGATCTTTGGGGATACGGTCGACGTCAGGAGCCTTCCGGAGAACGGCGGCCTCAACCGGGTTCAGGTGCACTGGATCTCGGCACAACCGGTGGACTCAAGAACTGCCTTGGACCAGGCCGGTTTTCCAGGAGCGTTTCCGGTGTCAACCGGTGGCAAGGCGCGGGTGGAGGGCCAGGGAGGAGCCTTCGTCTCGGAAGGCGAGATCCTGATGGAACCTGCAGGTGATTTCCCCGCCGTCGTCGGCGGCCGAAGCTATCGTGGGCGGTTCCGCGTCCGGCCGTCGGGCGCTGACGAGGTCCTTCTGATCAACGAACTCAATCTGGAGCGCTACCTCCTGGGTGTGGTGCCGGCTGAGATGGGGCCCTCGGTCTTTCCGCAGGTAGAGGCCCTCAAGGCTCAAGCTGTTGCCGCCCGCACCTATGCGATCGCTCATCTCGGCGACCACGACGGAGAGGGCTACGACATCTGCGACACGCCTGCCTGCCAGGTCTACCCGGGGGCCGGCGTCGAGCACTCGTTGTCCACCCGGGCGATTGAGGAAACGACGGGTCTGGTTGCCGTCTTCGACGGTAGCCCGATCGACGCGATGTACACCTCGACCTGTGGGGGGCACACCGAGACCTCGTCGGAGCTCTTTTCCGGCCGGGCCCAGCCCTACCTTCAGGCCGTTCCCTGTGCGTGGGACCGGGATTTACAGCTGATTGGTGATGGCTCCGAAGGGCCTTGGCGGAGTGCAACGGACTTCGGGGCCGTGATCGCCCAGCACGTGCTGGGTCTGGGAAGCGCCGCGTCCCCCGAGATGATCGTCCAGGCCATAGCAGGGAAGTCGGGGACCGTCGTATCGGATCGAACCTTTGCCGACCTGGAGGCGTTTTCACGGGCCCTGCTGGAGGCCGGAAGATTGACGCGCTCGGCCGAGATTCTCAGTTCTGAGGCCTCGGCCCTGGAAGGACTGCTTTTCCTCGCCGATCTCTACAAGGCGCCCCTGGACCCGCCGGTCGACGGATTGCAGTCGTCGTGGCCGGCTGCAGCGGCTCTGGCGGTCCTGGAACTGCGCGGCATTGTCGTTCGTGACCGGGGTGAGGCGGTGCCGCGGCCTGGCGGTGTGGGAATCTTCCCCCGCAGGGCGAAAGCCTCGGAGTCTCTGCCGGCGACCGTGCCTCTGTGGGAGCGCTGGCGGGAGGGCTACAGGCAACGAGCGGTTCAGACAGTACGGCCCGGCGCCGAACTGGAGCGGCTGCGCATAGGCGATCAGGTTGTCGGCCTGATCGTGCGGCGTTCCGGTGGTTCCGGTGAGGCTGATCGACGCTCCGCCTGGCGGGAGTGGGTTCGTGAAAAACCGTGGTCGGAACTGGCGCAGCGTTTGGGCATCCCGGACCTGGAAAAGCTGGAGATCACGCGTCGTACCGACTTTGGCCGGGTCGTTGGCCTGGCGGCCGTCGGCCGGGGAGGACAGCGCAAGGAGTGGACCGGATTTGACGTTCGCAGGGCCCTCGACTTGCCCGAGACCTTGTTCACCGTCAACGTCGTCACCAGGCCTGACGGCGTCAAGGTGGCTCGGTTCCTGGGTCGCGGATGGGGGCATGGCGTTGGGCTGTGTCAGAACGGCGCCTACGGACTGGCCCGCTCCGGCATGACTTTCGATCGCATTTTGAAACACTACTACTCGGGAATCCAGTTGGTCAACTGGGGGCAATAAAAGGGACATGACGCTGACAGCCGACAGCTGATAGCTGATAGCTGAAGGCTCCACTACAATGATCGTCCGTTGAAGCGGTGGAGGATTTATGGACTTCGAACTCAATCAGGACCAATTGGCGATCAGGGATATGGTACGGGACCTCGCGCGTGCGGAGATTGCACCCAACGGTGTCGACTGGGATGAGCGCCAGCACTTTCCCAAGGAACTTTTCACTCAGATGGGTGAGTTGGGCCTGCTCGGTGTGGTCATTCCTGAAGAGTACGGCGGCGCCGGGCTGGGCTACGTCGAATATGCGGTGATCCTTGAAGAGATCAGCGCCGCCGACGGCGGCGTCGGCTTGGGCGTTGCGGCCCACAACTCACTGTGCACCAACCACCTCTACCAGTTCGGTTCTGAGGCGCTGAAGCGCGAGTTCGTGCCGAAGTTGGCCTCGGGCCAGTGGATCGGCGCCTGGGCCCTGACCGAGCCAGAGGCGGGCTCCGATGCCGGAGGGACTCGCACGACGGCGTTTCGGGAGGGCGACGAGTGGGTCCTCAACGGATCGAAGACCTTTATAACGCACGCCACAGTCGGCGACTGCGCGGTGGTCGTGGCCAGGACCTCCCGCGAGGCCGACCATCACGGAATTTCTGCCTTTTTTGTTCCTTTCGACCGGCCGGGTGTGGAACCGGGCAAGAAAGAAAACAAGCTGGGCATGCGCTGCTCCGACACCTCCTCTCTCGTGTTCGAGAACTGCCGGATTCCGGCGAACTACCTTCTCGGTGAGGAGGGCGACGGCTTCGTACAGGCGATGAAGATCCTCGACGGAGGCCGCATCTCGATTGCTGCGCTGGCCTTGGGTATCGGCCGCGGCGCCCTGGACGCGGCACTGGAGTATTCCACGGTCCGCGAGCAGTTCGGCCGCAAGATCTCCTCGTTCCAGGCGAT
>DAOWGJ010000104.1 GCA_030637505.1 Holophagae bacterium | reverse complement strand
TTGCACAACTCGAAGAACTCGAGCGAATACAGCGGTGCGGAACCATAGAGCGGGTGCACCGGGTCACAGGTTATGACATCCCAGGTGCGGTCGGTCAGGAGTAGGAAATTTCGCCCGTCACCGTAGCCGAGGCGGACCTTGGGTGACTGCAGGACATCGTGATTGACGGCATCGAACAGGGGGGAGGCCTCGACCACCGCGGGAATGATCTCCCGGACGTCGATAGATTGGACCGAGGGCGAGGCGGCCAACATCGCGGTCGTGACTCCGGCGCCATAGCCGATAACCAGCACGTCGTCGGGCCGAGGGTGAAGGAGCGTCGGCAACAGGCCCAACATCCGAACGACCTTGAGCGCATCGTAGGTCGTTCCTATCACGGCGCTGTTGTCGACGAACATCGAGCGTCGGCCGCCAGAAGGATCCTCGAGAACCGTAACCGTTCCGGTTGGTCCTTCGCGGTAGAGGACGGTGTGCCACAGGGCTTCCCCCTCGACCGTTGACGGCAAGGCGATGCGGCCGAACGAGGGGAGGAGCAGGCCGAGCAAAAGGAGGAGAGCCGCGGTTCCGCCCAGGACCTTGAATGTCCCTGGGCGTTCCACCTTGCCCGCGCCGACGGCGGCCAGCAGGCCGTGGA
Organism: Holophagae bacterium; assembly: GCA_030637505.1. Taxonomy (GTDB): domain Bacteria; phylum Acidobacteriota; class Thermoanaerobaculia; order Thermoanaerobaculales; family Sulfomarinibacteraceae; genus DAOWGJ01. The sequence goes on along the minus strand of DAOWGJ010000104.1, from coordinate 1,386 downwards.
AGGCGGCCAGAACGATCAGCGAGCGACCGATTCCCAGGGCCGGCACGATCCACCACCCGGCGAAGGCGCCACCGAGGGCTGCGCCGATCGCATTTGTCATGCCCATCAGCCCTATCCGGCGGCCGCCGTCTTCGACTCGGGGGGTACCGGCGGCCAACAAGAGGGGCCACGCTGCACCCAGGAGAATGACTGCCGGAAAAATCAGGCCGCCCCCGACCGCGAGGGGCGTCATCAGGACCCGGCCCCATCCGCTCGGCGGCCGAATGTGTCGGACCCACAATGAGACCTTGGGCAGTAAAACCAGCGACAAAAGGACCCACGAGGCGGCGGCAGCTTGAAAGAGTGCCCACAGTTTCAGTGGATCCGGGCGTCGCATCAATCGGGAGGCGCCGAGGCCGCCGATCGCCAATCCACCGAGGTAGAGGGCGAGGAGAAGGGCGAAGGTGAAGGTCGAGTTGGGCAGGACGATGCCGAGGATCCGGTTCCACAGGGTCTCCCCGGCCAACACTGCCCCTCCAGAGAGACCAGCAAGGAGCAGGATGAGAGATCCGTCCGGCTTGACCGTCAGTGATTGAACGGTGGCGGCGCCCGCCTGTGAGCCGGCATGGCGTGAGATCCACAGGCCAAAAACAGAAGCGGCCGCATTGGCGAATGCTGCAGCTGCAGCAATGCCCAGGACACCGTAATTCGGAAGGACGTAGAAGGACGAAAAGATCACTCCGAAGACCCCGCCGAGAGTATTGATGCCGTACAGAAGGGGCAAGGCTCGGTGCAAGGCCGCTGGGCCTCCGGAAATCGACCGGGCCATCAGGGGAAAGGTCGCTCCCATCAAAACGGTGGCAGGTGACATGACAATCAGGGCGAGGACAAAGCGGGAAAGAAGGGCGCTGGGTTCGGTGACGGAGACTTCAGGCAAGAGTCTGGCGGCCAGGTTCGGGAGGCGGATTAATCCCACCGTGAGCAGTGGACCGAGGACGGCGAGAGTGAGTTCGGCGCCGGCGAGCCATCTTATCGGTTTGTGGACCCGGTCGGCAATCCGACCGCCGAAGAAGCTCCCCACCCCCATCCCCAACAAAAACCCGGCCAGGGTGGTTGTCACGGCATAGTGTGAGCTCCCGAAGGTAAGAGCCAGCTGGCGCGCCCACAACAGCTCCAAGGACAGGGCTGCCGCACCGGACAGGAGAGCAAGAATCAGGAGTTGGTAGGGGGCGGCGTTGTCGCGATGCATCAGGCGTAGTGTACCTGGAGTCTTCACCCGCTTGATGCGGGTCGAATTCCCTGGGATAATTCAAACCTAATCTGAGCGATTGTGGCGGATGAGATGTGCCAAATCCTTGAGGCTCTGGCGTTTGAAAAAAATGTAGGCATACCTGTTTGTCTGTCGAG
>DAOWGJ010000189.1 GCA_030637505.1 Holophagae bacterium | reverse complement strand
TGTGAATCTTAAACTTATGGACATGAATACCACGAAGATCCCCTTTCTTTTCCTGGCCTAAGGAGGGTTCGGTTAATAATTTCTTTATTTCCTTATCCAACATCTTTTTTTCTTGTTTGGTTAGTCTTTTGACTTTTTTTTCGAATGAATGGGACTGTAGAATTTTCATGTGCGGTCAATCAAATGTGTATTCCGTATACTTTCCTTGCTCTAACTCCTCCAAGCCTATCAAGATTTCTTTAATCAAGCTGTATGTTAAATCAGGATTCTCTTCGGCGCACTTGCCAATTCTGGCCCAATGTTCAATCTGTCCGGTGACGGACCGGTTGTCAACTGCACTGATCAGCTTTGCGTCTCTCACCAGTTTGTCGGAAACCCGTACTGCCGTGCCCATAATGGCACCTCCCGTCTGTTGTCATTCTACAACAGAATGTTGCATTTTGTAACATCGCGTGTTTCCCGGAAAGGGCACGGCACGCCGTGCCCCTACGGATGGCCGGCCAGCCGCCGTCCCTGACGCTGTGAGGCATGTCGATCCCCCGGAGAATCCGGAGACAGGGTCAGCCAACAGCGTCCTTGCCGGCGCCCGGAGACAGCGGGCGGGGAAGGGGCGGGTTTCAATGGCTCTCCCCCTTGAGAGATACCGGCAGTTCGGGCAGACTGGCCGGGGGGTTTCAGTGGTACTCAAAGGCAAGGGATTCCGCAAGGCCGGGGCGTGGATGGATCTTTCGATCGTTGGCATCCAGTTTCCGGTGGCGATTGGGATCGGCTATTTCTGGGGTCGGTGGATGGACCGGTGGCTCGGCACACACCCCTGGTTGACGATCATCTTCGCCCTCTTCGGGGTAGCCGCAGGTTTCGTCAATCTCTTCCGAATCACCCTCAGAGCGACGCGGGAGGAAGCTGCCGAGGCGGCCAGGGCGGCGGCCGAGGACGGCAATGGCAACAGCTGACCGCACTTCTGAGGCATTCTCGGGAAAAAGGGTGGCGATGCTGGCCGCTGCCATTTCGATCGTCGGGGGTCTGGCCTACGGTCTCTTTCGCCATTCTTTTTCCGGCGGGTTGAGCTTGACCGCAGCAGGGGCGGTGGCTATTATCAATTTCCGCTGGCTTGAGGTCGTTCTGATGCGGGTCGTTCAACCGGGCGTACCGCAGTTCGATGGGGGGTCAGCGTTGAGATTACTTGGACGCATGGCCCTGTTCGGCGTCCTGATGGCAGCATTACTCTGGGTTCCCGACATCGATGCAATCGGTGTAGCCCTGGGGTTTTCGGCTCTTGTGATCGCCCTCGTCATCGAGGCCTTTCGCTGGGGCCGGGTTGGGGGAGGTTGAGGTTTGGAGCACAGTTATTCAATTCTCTTTGCGCCGGTCAACCGCCTGTTGTTGGCGGTCTTTGGTGCAGCGCCCGAGAAATACCAGGCGATGATGGGAACCCACGACGGCTATTGGCTGCCCGATCACGTCGTCATGTCCATGCTGATCGTGGCGGTTGTCGCTCTGGCATTGATTCCCCTGAGGAAAAAGTATTCGGTCGAGGCGCCCGGAAAGTTCCAGCAGATCCTCGAATTGACCCTGAGCGGTCTTCGGGATCTGATCGAAGAAGTCGTCGGTCACGGTTTCGGTGCACGGTTCCTGCCTTTCGTACTCGGCCTTGCGGTATTTATCTTCGTCGGCAACATCTTCGGCCTGTTCTACTTCCTGCAGCCCCCGACGGGCAATCCCAGCACAACCTTCGCCCTGTCGATTACCGCCTTTCTGTACTACAACATGGTCGGCATCAGGGACAACGGGTTGTTCAAATACATGGCCCACTTTGCCGGTCCGTTGCCGATCCTTGCGCCCTTGATGGTCCCGATCGAGATCATCTCGCACCTGGCGCGGATCCTCTCTCTGGCCCTCCGATTGTTCGGCAATATCTTTGGTGAGCACACGGCCACCGGGATCTTCTTTGCCATGTTTCCCTTTGTAATTCCCTGGCCGATGATGGGCCTGGGGATTTTCGGAGCCCTGCTCCAGGCGTTTATTTTCATTATGCTGACCATGGCCTATCTGCAGGGCGCGGTGGCAAGCGAAGAACATTAATTTTTTAGGAGGATGTATGAGTCGTAAATTTGCAATCATGGCGTTGGTTCTTGTGGCGATCGCGGTTGCCGCCCCGGCAATGGCCCAGGATCACGGTGCAGCCGATGAGGCTTCCAAGGACTGGTGGCAGTACGGTTCTGCGGCATTCGCGATCGGTATCGCGGCGGCCTTCGGCGCCCTCGGTCAGGCCAAGGGTCTGGCCGCGGCCTGTGAAGCCATCGGACGCAACCCCGGTGCGGTCGGTCCGATCCGGATCACGATGATCATTGGTCTCGCGCTGATCGAGTCCCTGGTGATCTACGCGCTGATCATTGCGTTTCTGATCCTCGCCTAGATTCTCGCCTAAATTTTCATCGAACGAAAATTGAGGGCCCCCTTTCGGGGGCCTTTTTATTTTGGAGTCAGCAACCTGGGATCGGTACAATTGAGTCCTCCCGACACCGTTGAAGGTGGGAATCGAGTTTCGAGTATCAAGTATCGAGTATCCGCTCAAGGTTTTTGCCCTGCAACCCGGAAAGGTTGCCATGGGAGTGACTCATGACACTGGTGGTCCGACCCTACTCCGAGGGCGATGAATTCGCCATCAATGATGCGTTCAATAGAATTTTCGGATGCAAGAGGCCGATCGAAGAGTGGGTCTGGAAGTTTTCGGTCGATGGCGCGCGGGAGGCGACGGCCGCCGCTTGGGACGGTGAGAGCCTTGCAGCGCACAACGGCGGAATTCCCGCAGACTTCGAGGTCGGGGGACGGCGTGTCCTTTCACTTCAGGGGGTCGATACCTTCAGCCTCGCGGCGCTGGACAAGCGTCGAGACTGGAAAACGGCCTGGCTCGAAGTCATGGATTTCTTCGCCGACATCATCGCACCTCAGGTTCAATCGCCATTGCTCTATGGATTCACCGGGCCGAACTCCATCGGCCATATGGTCAAACGCTGCCGGTGGGATGCTGCAGAACCGCGACGGATCCCGCTCCTGACGCGCGCTGCAGGCAGGGGAGTGGCCAAGACCCTTGCCTCGCGCCTTTACGTCGCTCGCCCTTTCGGGGATAACGAGCCGGCATTGGACCTGTTATGGGCAACGGTTCGTGAGAGGTACTCAGCCGCGATCGTTCGCGATGCCGATGGAATTCGGCGCCGATTCGCCGGCCATCCTCTGGACCCTTACCACCGGTGGCTGGTGACGCGGCGACTGTCCCAGGTTCCAGTAGCCTTTGTTGTCTTCAGGACCGATGGCGGGGTGTGCCGCTGGGCCGATCTTCTGTGGGATGCTCGGCACCCCGGCGCCCTCGATCTGGTGCAACACCTCTCGAGCCGATTGGCGGTGCAGACCGGCTGCGGAACGGAGGCGATGTGGCTGGATGGTGACCCTGAGGCCGAGGAGCGCCTTAGGGGCGCCGGTTTCGACGGAGGGCCCGATCCCAGCGGCGTGGTTCGGGTAGTCCGATTCCTTGATTCGTCGCTGTCCGGAGAGGCATTCGGGCCTGGGCAGGTCTACACGACGATGGCCGACGCGGATTTGGTGTGATATTAGCCTGTGGGAGTTCTCAACCCTGGCGAGTCTCGGTCGTTTGAGGCTTCCACTCCCCCGATGCCACCCATTCAAGACTCTCCTCAGCGCTCCGCATTGCTCGCTTTTCAGTGTATCGATCGGCGACTCTCAATCCGGCCCTGCGCATTTGCCGCCAGAGGGCCGAGTCAGACAGAACATGACGGGCAGCCGAGGCGAAGGCGGCGGAATCCTGAGCAGGCGCCAGCATCGCCGCGCCGGCTGCGAATTCCCGGAAGGCTTTGATGTCCGAAGCGATGACCGGGACTCCCGCGGCGAAGGCCTCCAGTACCGGCAGGCCGAAGCCCTCTTGTTCCCAGGATGGCGCCAGCAGAAGGTCGCAGCCCTGCACTATTGAGGCGACCGCGTCGGGTTTGATGTGATGATGGTATTCATCTGCCTCGAGCACGTCGGCTTCTGCGTCGGTCAGCTCATACTGGGAAATACGAACAACTTCAAGGATCAGGCCGGACGCCCGTAACTGGCGAATCGCTTCCAGGGCGGTGCGCACTCCTTTCCAGTCCCCCTCCCAGGGTCCGGTCACCAGGATGCGGGGTGCCGATGCCGGCCGCCGAACGAGACCACGCCTCAGGCCGGGTTTCCAAAAGGATTCCAGTGGTTGGAGGACGACTCTCGAGGGCCGGTCGAAACGCTTAGCCAGGATTTCACCCAGGTGGGCGGAGACGACCAGGGCCGGAATGGCCGTGCGGTAGGCGGCCTCGATGGCAGCATGGTCGTCCCTGTTGTGAGTGTAGGTGAACTCCAGTCCCTGGCAGTAGTGGGCGACCGCTCGATGGGCAGCCGTAACTGCGGGGCCGATGGTCGTCCAGTAGGTAGCGACGGTGACATCGGATGGCGGCACGGTTCCCTGGCTGAAGACGTCGACCTGCCGGAAGGATGCCTTGAGGTCGTACCAGTCCGGGCGAGGCCCTCGGGATACGATCGTGATGTCGTGGCCCTGGGCGGCAAGGAGATCGGCCTGCCGGAGGATGACTTTGACGCCTCCGAAGAGCACGGTGTCTTCAAGCAGGTAGCTGACCGAGAAGAGCCTCTGACCAGGCATCTCTCATCGCCTCAGGGCGTACCGGCAGTTGGTGCAGATGAAATCCTCCGGTGGCGGCTCGAGGCCGTAGACCATGCGACGGGCTTGTGCGTATGCTTCCCCCTCCAGGACCTCACGAACCGACTGGTGCTCGAGATCCCCGAGGACCCATCCTTCCTCGTAATCCTGGCAGCAGATGACCGCCTTGGCCGAGGCGGCCACGTGGAGGTGTTCGATCGGGCGCGATCCCATGTAGTCGCAGCCCCTCACCTTAAGTTCACGTCCCTCGGCAGCCAGACCGATGTCCAGATAGCCGGCCCGGTCATTGGGCTCGAAGTCCTGGACCTTAAAGCGGGATCCGGCAAAACGACGGCTGATCGCCTCAAATTGGCGTGCGTGCTCCTCGGGGTCGGTTCCCAGAACGACCACCACCATTTCTTCTGCCATCGCCGTGTCCTTGGCATAGTCCAGATTGGCCAGCACCCGCTCGAGGTGGTCTTTGCCCCGGTCCTTGGCGTACTGCTCGCGGTCCAGAGTCGAGAGGTTAACCGAGAAGTAGTGGATGCCGCCCATCGACACCAGGGCATCCACCGTCTCCGGCATCAGATTGGATCCGTTGGACAGCACAGCCGGCGGGAGACCGGCGTCTTTGATATAGCGGACCTGCTCAACGAAACGCCGATCGATCGTCGGTTCGTTGTACTGGATCATCGTCACCGCTTCGATCGGTTGATCAAGGGCCGCAACCTCGTCGACGATACGCTCGAACAGGGCGGTCGGCATGAAATAGGGATCGCGGGGCGCCACCGACACCGGACAGAAAAAGCACCGCTGGTTGCAGATGGAGTGCGCCTCCAGCGAAACCCACCGCAGACGGAAGCGGTGAGAGAGGTCGGTGGTTGAGGGTATCAACCAGTCATCGGCCATGAGGTTGGTCTGCACCTCACTGAGGGCGGCCAACTCAACCTCTCCGAGGATGAGACGGCGCAATTCCGGGTACCACGGATGCTCGACGCCCATGCCGCGGCCGGTGTGGGGGTTGAGAATGGCGTGCTCGAACAGGTGGAGATAGGGGCTGGCGATCCACGGCGCCGGCCGATGTGCGTCTGTCATCTCAGCTCCCCTCGACCCATTTGTGGTCTATGGAAACAACGCCGAAGGGATAATCGTCGTATTCCACCGTGAAAGCCTTATCGAGAATTCGGGTGTCGTGAATGTGCAGCCCATCCTCGGCCAGAAGGAAGACGTAGAGCTTGAATCCGCCCTTGACCAGCGGGACTTCGGGTATCTCCAGTACGACTCTGTGGTCCCCTGCGCCCGACCAGGGCCCGGCGCCGTTTTGGTGAGAGAGGAAAGAGGCCACCTCGACCTCGTCAAGACGGTTGAGGCCGACCACCAGATGATAAGCCGCTTCGGGATTCTCGCTGGTCCATGTGATCTCCAGCTTGAGCGGGTCGCCCTGTTTGAGCGTATCCCCGGTCAGAAGCCCCACCTGTTTCAAATGGGCCGGGGCGCCGGCGGCAGCCTCGATCACCTCGGGCTTCTCGTCCGAGCGGTCGGTCTTGGCCTGCAAAAAGGCCTCGTACTGGGGCACGACCTGTTGGACCGGGCCCAGGGCCTCGATGCGGCCGTCCCGCATCCACAGGGCGCGCGAGCAGAAGGCCGAGATGTAGTACATCGCGTGGGAGCAGATCAACAGGGTGCCGCCGCCGTCGACGTATTTTCGAAGATGGACCATGCACTTCTGTTGGAAGTAGCCGTCGCCGACCGAGAGGGCTTCGTCGATGATCAAAACGTCCGGTTCGACCTGGGTGGCGATGGCGAAGCCCAGACGCATCACCATGCCGGTCGAATAGGTCTTGATCGGCTGGTCGATGAAAGCACCCAACTCCGAAAACTCAATGATGCGCGGGGAGCGCTCGACCACTTCGTCTCTACTGAGACCAAGCATGGCGGCGTTGAGCAGGATGTTCTGGCGTCCGGTGAATTCCTGGTGGAAGGCCGAACCCAGTTCCAATATCGAGGCGACGGGCCGTGCGACCGACATCGAGCCTGATGAGGGTGCGGTGACTCCTGCCAGAATCTTGAGCAGGGTGCTCTTGCCGGCGCCGTTCTCGCCGATGATGCCCAGGCCCTCGCCGCGTTGGACCTCAAAGGAGACATCCGAGAGAGCGTGGAAGGGCGTATGGAGGGACTTGCGGAAGAGGGCTTCGACCAGACGGTCTATGGGTCTGTTGAAGACCCGGTAGGTCTTGGACAGAGCGTGGGCGGAGACGACCGGTTTGCTCATTCTAACCCGCATGATTCACCGGAATTCGTTACGAGGTTCGTGAGACGCAGTGCGCAGGGGGGATTTTGACCTGAGGGGCGCGGAGGCGTACTTGGCGGTACGGAGGGACATCGCGCATCGCCCGCAGGGCGATCACGGCCAAGCCGTGGAGGTCGCGCAGCGACCAGCGTGGGCTGGAGCACCCCGAGGGGAGAAAGCACCGCTGAGTGTTGTGTATCGCGGACCGCAGTAGGATGCTGGTGATTCATGCGGGTCAGATCTCGTCCGCGAAGGCCGGTTTGAGCCGGGAGAACACCCAGGCTCCGACGCCCAGTGAAATGACTGCGGCCGCCACCAGAGGCAGGAGCGCCTTCAAGGGCAGCATGCCCCCGCCGAGGAAGGCCTCACGGTAGAGCGTGACCAGCACGGTCAAAGGATTCACTTCCATTATTGGGCGAAACCGGTATGGCACGAGTTCCATTGGGTAGACGATCGGGGTCAGGTAGAACCAGCCCATCATCAGCATCGAGATGATCTGGGCGGTATCTCTGACGAAGACGTGGACCGAAGAGACAAGGAACGCCAGGCCGACGGTCAGGGAAATTTGCAGCGGAATGGCGACCAGAAGCACGGGTAGACCGCTCAGAGTCAGATGGCCGGTGACGGCGAGGACTATTAGAAACAGCCCGGCAGCAATCGCTTCGTGCAGGAGGGCGGCCAGAACGACCGCCAGCACGAGCAAACCTGAGGGGAAACTCATCTTCTTGACCAGACCGGAATTGTCGGTGATCGCCGTCGTCGCCCGGGTGATGCCCTCCTGGAGAGCCATCCATGGCAGGAGTCCGCAAAAGAGGAAGATGGCGAAGTTGTCCGTGCGTTCACCAATGCCGGGTGAGATCTTCATCACCGTCGAAAAGAGGAAGGTGAAGAGTGCCAGGCTCCACAAGGGCTGGACAAAGGACCACAAAAAACCCAGGGCCGATCCCGCATAGCGGCCCTTGAAATCACGGCGGGTGAACTCGCCCAGAAGAAAGAGTGATTGCCTCATGGCGGGGAGAGTTTAGCAGGCGCCTTCAGCGATGACGGAGTGGTGTGACAGGCAGCTTTTGGTTTCGGGTCCAGGGGCCCGGCCGGCGAACCGCCTTCAACTCGTGGCCCTCAGCTCGGCGATCAGGGTGCGAACCTTGAGGTCGGCTGAGGCCGGGTCGAGGGGAATGCTCCCGGCGCCCCGATGACCACCACCTCCAAAGCGGGCGGCAAGCCTGCCGACATCGGTGCTGCAGGTTCGATTGAAAATCGAGTGGCCGATTACCGCCATCACGGTTTCGCGTTGGGGTCCCCAGTGGAGGCGAATCGAGACGTTGACCTCGGGAAACACGGCGTACACCAAGAAGCGGTTTCCGACCGGTACCTTGGCGAGCGTGCGGAAATCGGTCACGACGACATTGTCTGTGACCGTGCTGTGCTCCTCTAACGCTTTCCTGAACACAGACTGCTGTCTAGCCATATGTTCACATCGACGGGAAACGGCTGGATGGGCGAGCACCTCGTCAACCGGAAGCGCCTTTTTGAGCAGGTCAAAGAGGGTCAAGAAGTAGTCGTAGAATGCGCCAAGTCCGGTCCGGCCGTCGATCGTGAACCCGAGTTGGATGTAACCCTGCGGCGTGATGACGTCGCCTGGTTTGAGGTTGGCGGAGTCCACGCGATCGGTCTCGCCGATCAACTCCTCGAACTGGGGCATCACCTCGACGCCGCCGTAATACTCGTACACCAGACGAGCAGCCGACGGAGCCAATCCGTAGGCGCCCTTGAAGGCCCTCGGAGGCTCGGAGTAGGTTGCCGTGTGTTGATGGTGGTCAAACCACATGGCGCAATCTTGGTGGTAGGGAACGTTGATCAATATGTCATCAGACCGGATATCGACCCGATCACCGGTGATGTCCTGGGGGTGGATCAACAAGATGTCATCGATCGTTTCGTGAAGGGAGACGATGACGGCGCCGACCAGGCCATCCATGTCGCCACGGGTTACGATTCGCATCGGGACCTCCTTTGCCGGACACCCATGCCGGCAGTCTCAAGGGGGCGTTGAAGAGATAAGAAATTCCCTTCGTTCCGAACCAGGCTAGCACAAGCCTCGGACCCTTTTGGGGTCCAGAACACCGGTATTCACGAGGGCTCGATCTCCACTGTGGTATCAGGGGTTGTCCAATGACCGGAGTCGAACGCAAAATCGGCGTTCTGAAGGAGATTCTGGGCGGTGGCGCCGGCCGCCCCGACCAGAAGGACCATGAGAACGGCTGATATTCTCGGCATCAGGGCTGAGCGGTACGGTGTTTGGGACATTTTTCCTCCACATTTTCGAATATTCAACAGT
>DAOWGJ010000028.1 GCA_030637505.1 Holophagae bacterium | reverse complement strand
GACTCTGGCCTTCGAGTGGCAGATGGGCCGCAAACACAAACTGGGTGTGCGCTGGCAGGACATCACCCGCGCTTCGACGTCGCAGGCTTTGACCGAGATCCAGTGGGGCGACGAGACCATCCCCATCGATGCCAACATTAGTCTGGGTTACGACATTGCCCAGACCTTCGTCGACTACACCTACTACCCGTGGGTCAAAGAGCGTTGGGCGGCCGGCTTTGGGATCGGTCTTCGGGTGATGGACTTCTCGGTCAGCCTGGCCTGGAGCGAGGAAAATATCGGCGAAGAGGCCTCCTCCGACACCAGTGGAACCGGCCCTCTGCCCTACCTCTATTTCGAATACCGGCGAATGTTCTCCGATAACTGGCGGTTCATCACGGGCTATGGGTGGCTCTACATCGAGATCGACGACATCAAGGGCGGCCAGTGGATCGGCCGGGTCGGTATCGAGTACCTGCTGGGCGAGCGGTGGGCCTTCGGCGGCGCCATCAACGCGGCAAAAATCGATGTCGATTGGAGGGGCATCGAGAACGACGATGGTGACGCTGTGCTGGCGGCGGCCCTGGACATGGACATCGTCGATGTCACCGTCTTCGTACGGGTCCGTTTTTAGCGACTTATCTGCCGGGGCCTTCGAAAAAGCGAGGCAATCCTTAGGATAAGTCGCGCTGTCAGCTGTCAGCTGTCAGCTATCAGCTGTTAGCCCACGCCTGCTATACCATCGGTACCCATCGGTTGTAGCAAAGAAACCGGCGTGACCCTTCTGTTGAAGGGGATAGGCGGCATCCGTGATAGTTTTGCATATCATGCGGCGCGTTTTCTGCCTCCTGACTTGGTTTGCTTGTGCGTTGCCGGTTTTTGCCGAACAGTCGGCGTCGTTGATTGTGGCGGTCGACAGCAGCCGTTCCCTCAAGTCCTCGGACATATCGGCGGTTCATGACGCCCTGTCCCGGGGTCTCGAGGGTGTGTCACCGGAATTGCGCATCGGCCTGGTGACCTTCGACGACACCGCTCGGTGGCTGATCGAACCGACCCCAGATCGGGATGGAGTGCTCCAGGCCCTGAAGGCGGTTGAGCCTGCCGGAACAACGACCGTCCTTTACGACGGGATCTTCCTGGCTGCACAAGCAATGGAAGGAGGCGGCGCCCTGGTGGTCGTCAGTGACGGGAAGGACGAGAATTCGGCGGTGACGGTCTCCGACATCGAGGGACTGTGTGCCCGGCAGAAAATCCGGCTCGTGACTGTCGGCGTTGGACGCAACATCGATGACAGGGCTTTGAGGCGTCTGGCACTGCTGACCCGTGGTGTCTATCTCGGGGGCTCTGTCGAGAGCGTAGCCGGCGGTCTTTCCGGCGCCGTCGAAACCGCGATGGCAGGGTTAGAAACGGGCCAAGAGTCCGGTGAAATTCATGAAGAGCAATCGTCGGCGACTCAACCGGCCCCAGCCGCCAAAAAACCGGTTCGTGTGAGACCAAAACAACCCCTTTCGCGTCTTTCGTGGCAGGAGTTGACGATATTGGCACTGCTGGGCATGTCCCTGTTGATCGGGGCCGGAACCGTGTGGTGGATTCTCCACCGCCGTAGGTCTGGACGCTGCGCGGTGTGCGGAACGTTGCTGCCCGACGATGACGGCAACTGTCCGGCGTGTCAGATCGAGGCGATCCGCACCTCGGCGGAAAATCGAGAGGTGGCCGACGAGGACACTACTCGGGTGCCCGATCTGGGTGTCGGGGCCATGGCATTCGAGACGCGGCCGGACGGCGTTGACCGCACCGTGGCCCTGGGCGAGATCGCCGTCTTGACGGTCCGCGAGGATGGGAGGGAGCCCCGGGACTACACCCTGCCACGGGATCGCATTTTTGCCGTCGGTCGAGCCCCGAAGGTCAACACCCTCCAGGTCAGGGATCAGACCGTCAGTGCCCAGCACTTCAAGATTGTCTACAAGGACCTTCACTTCTACGTCGTCGATCTGTGGACGACCAACGGCACCTCGGTCAATCACGAGTGCGTGAGGGTCCACCCCCTGGCGTCGGGTGACGTCATCCGAGCCGGTCTGACCGAATTCGTTTTCTCGTCCCAGGGCGGGGTGCAGCAGAAGGACGGCGCAAAGAACACCCCTCCGCCGTTGCAATAATAGTCTTCGCGGTAGCCGCTGAACTGTTCGCGAAAAGTCAACCACAGAGGCACAGAGTACACAGAGAGGAAAACACAGAGGATAGTCCCGACGGGGTCGTCGGTCCCGCCCGGCACGCGGACTTTGTCCGCTTACGGCAAAAGAGAAACGAGTTCCAAGAACCAGTTCTTGTCACCCGCCTCTCTTCTGCCCCAGCACGCTTCACGTGCAACCGGGCTCTGGGGCACACCGACTGAAGCGGACCTTACACGCGTCGGAATGGTTCGCCCAAGCGGGCGAAGCACGCGTGCTGAAGGCCTACACTTCGATGGGACGCCCTGCGTCCAGGGCGATGGACAGGCCTTCTGCTGAGCCCGCGAAGCGGGTGGGTGAACGTCGGGAGAGCCCTCGAATTTCCCTCTGTGTTCCTCTGTGCTCTCTGTGTCTCTGTGGTGAATCTTCCGGCAGACTCGGCTGATCAGGGCTCGATCGTGGCCAGGGTCTCGACCAATCGAGAAGCCGCGGCCATGTCGTCTGCCATAAAGCGATCGTCATCGAGGTGCGGCACCACCTCGCGCAGCCGGGAAATCGCCTTTTCCAGGACCACCGAGGACCTCAAGGGGCGCCTCAGTTCGACCCCTTGTGCGGCAGCCAGGTACTCCATGCCCAGAACATCCTGCAGAATCCCGGCGACATCGGCCATCTTGCGTGCGCCCCAGGTCGACATCGAAACGTGATCCTCCTGGGTTGCGGAGGTTGGGATCGAGTCGACCGATGCCGGATGGGCCAGGGTTTTTGCTTCGCTGACCAGGGCCGCGGCCGAGACCTGGACCATCATGAAGCCTGAATTGAGCCCGGCGTTTTCGGTCAGAAATCCCGGCAGGCCGTAGGACAGCGAGGCATCGACCAATCGAGCCAGGCGCCGTTCGGAAATCGAAGCCACATCGGCCATGGCAATCGTCAGGAAGTCAAAAACGGCAGCGATCGGTGCGCCGTGGAAGTTGCCGCCGGAGATCACCCGACCGTCCGGGAAGACCATCGGGTTGTCGGTCGCCGAGTTCAGTTCGATCTCCAGGACTCTCGACGCATGATCCAGCGTATCGCGCGCGGTGCCGTGGACCTGCGGAGAACATCTGAGGGAGTAAGCGTCCTGGCACATGGCTCACTCCTCGTGGGAAAGGCGGATCGGGGAACCATCAAGCAGACGAGCCAGGTTTTCGGCGCTTTGACCCTGTCCAGGGTGGGGTCGGGCT
>DAOWGJ010000316.1 GCA_030637505.1 Holophagae bacterium | reverse complement strand
GCAACATTTTGACCCAGGATGTGAGATCGGCTTTGACGGCATCCCAGTCGAGGGGGGTCAGAAGGCGTAGCGATGGATCGCCCTCAGCATCGTTGAAGTAGGTCAGGCTGCGGAGGACGTGTCCGAGGTCGCGATGGCGGAACTTGGCCTCGAAGCATCGCAAATAGTATTCGAGAGATTCGTGTCGGGAGACCAGAGTCCACATGTCGATGAAGTCTTTGCGTGTGCCGCGCGCGGTAATGGCCGCGAGTTTCATGGCGGCGATGTCGTCGCGGTGGGCCAGCGGCAAGAGATCGGGGTCGGTGACGAGTTCCGCCTTGATCAAGGGGTAGCGATAGGCTATCAGGCTGACATGTACGTCGGCGATTTCGAGATAAACGGCGCCGGTACCGAGAACTGCATCGCTGATACCGCTGACTTCGGCTTCCAGGTCGTGCAGGAGTTGCTGGGGGTCATCCAACTGTGGTGTAAAGACGTCCACATCGATGGAAACCCGATGGCCTTCGAGCAGGGCGAGGGCCGTCCCCCCGGCGAGGTAGTAGCGGTCGTGGGGCAAGACTGAGGCAAGCGCTTTGAGAACGGAAAGGACTCCCGGGCCGGCGGCATCTCGATGGAGGGTTACCCGCGCCATTCGCGATCCCGTTGGTGCGCTTCTTGGCGCCACACTGCTGAGGTCTCTTCCGGTATTTCACAGGCCATGGCCCAGAAGCTCAGTTCCCGTGGGGCTAGGACTCGCGATCCGCGTTCGATTAAAAAGGTTCGGAGTCGTTCGCTGTCAACGGTTCGCAGGAGCCACTGCATTGCCGGCCACCCACCCCGGGCCATCACCCTCTCGATCACTGCATTCGGCAGTTCCGAAGATTGAATCAGGGCGTGGGTATCGTACTCCCACATCAGCCGAAGGACTTCGGGGGGCATTTCCGTCATGGGTCGATTGTAGCAGCGGGCTAACCCCGCTTCTCACAAGCTATCCGTCGCCACCGTCGATGCCCTGCTCAGTTGCCCGCGCCCCCGCCGATCTGATCCAGCAGGAAGGCATAGGTCAGCGCCGTCTCTTCGTGCTGTTTGAAGCGCCCGGAGGCGCCGCCGTGCCCGGCCTCCATGTTGGTGTGGAGGAGAAGAACATGGTCATCGGTCTTCAGACTCCGCAGTTTGGCCACCCATTTGGCCGGTTCCCAGTACTGCACTTGCGAGTCGTTGAGTCCGGCCGTGACCAACATCGTGGGGTAATCCTGGGCCTTCACCTGGTCGTAGGGCGAGTAGGACAGCATGTAATCGAAGAACTCCTTGTTGTTGGGGTTGCCCCATTCGTCATACTCGGCGGTGGTCAGGGGGATGTCGGCATCGAGCATGGTTGTCATGACGTCGACGAAGGGTACCTGAGCAACGACACCTCCGAACAGACCGGGACGCATGTTGACGACGGCGCCCATCAGGAGGCCTCCGGCACTTCCGCCCATGGCGAAGAGCTGATCTGAAACCGTCATGCCTTCGTTCACCAAGAATTGAGCACAGTCGACAAAATCGGCAAAGGTGTTCTTCTTGTGGAGCAGTTTGCCGTCCTCATACCAACGTCGGCCGTACTCCTGGCCGCCCCGAACGTGGGCGATGGCGAAGGTGAAGCCACGGTCGAGCAGGCTCAAACGCTCCGATCGGAAACTGGGATCCATCGAATAGCCATAGGAGCCGTAGGCGTAGAGCAGGAGAGGCTGGGGGGCCTCTCCGGAGTCCGCTCGTCGGACGAGGGAGATCGGGACCTTGACGCCGTCGCGTGCAGTGGCGTAGACGCGTTCGGCGACATAGTCTGAGGGGTTGAAACCTCCCAGAACTTCTTCTTGTTTCAAAAGGGTGCGGGTACGAGTTTCCAGGTCAAAATCAAAGACCGAGTGGGGAACGGTCAACGAGGAGTAGTCGTAGCGCAGTGTCGCCGTGTCGATTTCGGGGTTGACGCCGATCGAGGCGTCATAGGCGGCGTCTTCGAAATCAACCAGGTACCCGCCATCGCCGGACCATGGGATCACTCGAAGCTGCACCAGGCCGTTCTGACGTTGGGCCAGAACAAGGTGGTCCCGGAAGATCTCGAATTTCTCGAGATAGATGTCTTCGGAATGGGGGATCATTTCCTCCCAATGAGACTTCTGGGTCTCGGCGATCGGTGTTGACATCAGACGGAAATTGACGGCATTGTCGTTGGTTCGGATGAAGAAACGGTCCCCGAAGTGATCGATCGAGTACTCGTGGCCGCGCGTCCTCGGCAGGAATATCGTGAATTGGCCCGTCGGATCGTCGGCGTCGAGGTACCGTGCCTCGTCTGAGAGGGTCGAGGTCGAGTGGATGACGAGGTATCGCTTTGATTTGGTCTTTTGCACGGAACAACTGAATGTCTCGTCCTCTTCATCGAATACCAACAGATCATGAGAGGGATCGGTCCCTAAAACGTGCCGAAAGACGAGGTGGGATCGGAGAGTCTCCGGATCCTGTCTGGTGTAAAACACGGTGCGGTTGTCGGCGGCCCAAATGACGTTACCCGTGACCTCCGGAATGAGATCGGGGTAGGTTTCGCCGGTGTCCAGGTTCTTGAATCGGAGGGAGTAGAGTCGTCGTCCGACAGAGTCCTCTGCATATGCCAAGAGCGCGTTGTCGGCACTGATCTTAAGGCCTCGAACGGCAAAGTACTCGTGGCCTTCGCCGAGTTCGTTGACGTTGAGAATGATCTCTTCCTCGGCTTCCATGGATTTCGGGCGACGGCAGTAGATCGCGTACTCCCCGCCGGATTCATAGCGCTCGTAGTAGAAATATCCGTTCTCGAAATAGGGTACGGAGTGGTCGTCCTGTTGAATCCTCCCGACAATCTCGTCGAAGAGTTCTTTCTGCAACGCCTCCGTATGTGCGAGCGTTGACGCTGTGTAGGCGTTCTCGGCCTCAAGGTAGGATATGACCTCAGGGTTGTCTCGTTCCTTCAGCCAGTAGTAATCGTCGACCCGTTCGCTCCCGTGGGCTGAGAGGACGTGGGGGATTTTCTCCGCCACGGGAGGGCTGCTGCGGTCCGGTCTTTTGCAGGCGCTACTCGGAAGGCAAAGGGCCGCCAGAATCAGCGCCATCGGAAACATCGCTTTTGACATCGGGACTCCCCTCGGTCCGGAACCGCCGGACCTCGGCGCAGTCTACACGGATCGGAGGCCTGGGCGGGGTTTGCTACTCTTGTTGGTGTGTTCATTCATTCTCAACATTAATCCGAATATATTTTGGAGAATTCTCATGTCAAATCGGCGTTTCAGCACGATTGTAGTGTCTGTCGTGATTTCGGTAGGTGCGTTTGCTTCCGCAGGATTCTCGACGGAGGTCACCGGCAGCTTGACCTTCGACGGCCTTCCGGTTGGCGACACCTTTCCGGAGATGGGGTTCGGGGGAATTTCCGCCTACAACGTTGATACGAGTGAACGGACCTATGGAATGGTCGATGGCGGGGAGGGGATCTATTCGCTGGAGCTCGCAGAAGGGACCTACAATATCAGTATCGTGGTGGGAGAGGCGGAAGACACCGATTCATTCTCACAACTTCCAGGGAATCTCTGGGGAAATCAGACCGGTGTCCAAGTCGGTTCGGGGGGATCTCAAACCGTTGATTTCTTGATGTATTACCTGGTTCACCTTACCGGCCCGTACGACAACGACGATTTTGGGGCCTCGTGGGGCGGGTCGGCTCTCGACTGCCCCTTCGGGCCGGAAGTTCCGAGCTCATTTCGGCTGGAGTGGGATCCGGTCCCCGGAGTCAATCGCTATGAAGTGAACGTGACTCACTTCAGTTGTCCTGAATGGGTTCGGGCCGATGTCATAGCGACCTCGGAGACGTTTGTTGACATAGAAATCAGCCCCGCCGAGGCTGAGACCGTCTCGTTATTCGTCAGAGGCTTTGGAACGACCGGAGATTCGGTGACGGCGATGCCCTATTTGAACTATGACAACGGCAGCACCGGCACCTTTGGGCATTGGTTGCACGCGGGGGAGGGAGACGGCCGACCGGTTCATTCTTCGAACAGTTCGTTTCTGATCCAGGTGGCCCGCCTTGGGGGTGTAGGTTCCAGCTACTGGACCTCCGATGTCACGCTGTCCAATCCCGGGTCGGCCTCGGTGTTGGCGACCTTGACCTTCACGCCTCGAGGCGCCGAGGGCCTGGTCGATTTCGAGGTGGCGACCTACGAGGTGCCCGCTTTCAGTTGCCGGACGATCAAGGATGTTGTTGGGACACTGTTCGGCGTGACCGACGCCGGCTCGCTGGAGATCAGCCCAGCAACCATCCGAGCCTACGCGCGGACGGCGACTACCGGGGATGAAGGATCCTACGGTCAGTCATTTCCGGCCGTTGCGGTCGATGGCGGCAGTTGGGCCTCTCATGATGGAGGAGAGATCGTCAGAGCGGCGGGGATCATTCGCGGTGCCTTCAGGACCAATCTGATCCTGGCGGAAATCTGGGGTGAGACTGGCGTAGCCAGGGTCCGGCTGGTTGACATGGACGGCGTCGAGTTGGGCGTGAAGACCTACTCATTGCCTGCCCTCGGGAACATCCAGATCAACGATGTGGTCAAGGTCTTGACCGGGAACGCCGGCTTGGAGGTGGAAGACGCCCAAGTGGAGGTCTCCGTGACCTCGGGTGGGGGCCGGGTGGCCGGTGCACTTTCCGTCGTTGACCAGGGATCAGATGACCCGATTACGGTGATGCTCGAGTAGTGTTCCACCGGATTTCGTTGCGTCTTGAAATGCCATTTTGAGGCGCATTCGGGAACTCCGGAGCAATCCCTTCTCCTACCGACCTAACCCGTACTTCTCACCAGTGTCCGGCTGCAAGGCGTAGAACACATTGCCCATTCCGGCTCCGCCGGAGCGGGTCCCTACCTTCGGCGCTTTCTCGATTCGCTCGCTCGACGTACCGCAAGTATGCCTTCGCTCGCCGCCCACGCCACCCGCTTTGCGGGTCCACGGTTTCACCGTGATCGCCCTTCGGGCGGTGCGCGATGTCCCAATCTTGCGAGATCACCGAATCTCATTGCGTTCTGCGCCTTTCGCTTCGAAAACCGGTGAGAAGCACGGGCTAATCACCAATCTACAGCCCGTACCAGGCTCTGACCAGGGGGGCCCTGGTGTAGGCTGGTCGGAGGAGGATTCATGACCGCGAGATACCAGTGTGACATCGTCATCGTGGGAGGCGGATTGGCCGGTATGGTCGCCGCTGCGGAGTTACTGGACGCCGGCCGGAAGGTCATCATCGTCGATCGGGATCTCGAGGAGAATCTCGGGGGTCTGGCCAAGGAGAGCTTCGGCGGGATGTTCTTCGTCGACACTCCGGAGCAGAGGCGTGGCGGTATCCGCGACTCCGTCGAGCTTGCACGGCGGGATTGGTACTCGTTCGCCGAATTCGAGGTCGGAGACCACTGGCCCCGGCGCTGGGCCGACCTCTACGTTGAACAATCGCTGGAGAACGTCTACCACTGGCTGAAACACAAGAGCGTCGGCTTTTTCCCGGTCGTCCACTGGGTTGAGCGAGGGCTGTTTACGCCAGGCAATTCAGTACCCCGGTTTCATATGGTTTGGGGGACGGGGCACGGTCTGACCAGGGCGATGACGGCCTACCTGGAGGGGCACGCCCATCGAGACCGCCTGACACTGTTGTTTGGGCACCGGGTTGAGGGGTTGGTAACCGGGCAGTGCCGGGTCAGGGGATGCCGCGGCAAGAGGGAGACGAACGGGCAGGAGTTCGAGGTCGAAGCCGGCTGCACGATTGTCGCCGCGGGCGGTGTCAACGGCGACATGAACCGGGTGCGGGCGAATTGGCATCGGGACTGGTCATCGCCGCCCGAGGTCATCCTGAACGGCTCCCACCATTTCTCCGATGGGCTGGTTCATGATGCGGCAGCCGAGCGTGGCGCTGCGGTCACCCACCTGGACCGTATGTGGAACTACGCCGCCGGCGTGACCCACCCGCGCCCCAAGAGACCCAACCACGGCTTGAGCGTGGTGCCGCCACGATCGGCTCTTTGGCTCAATTTTCGAGGTGAACGCATCGGGCCGGAACCGATGATCACCGGTTTTGACACCCGTCGTCTGGTGACCCAGGTCTGTGCCCAGGAAAAGCAGTTCAGCTGGCAAGTGCTCAATTGGAAGATTGCGGTCAAGGAATTGGCGGTCTCCGGCTCCGAGTTCAATGAGGCTATCCGCGACAAGAAGATTTTCGCCTTCCTCAAGAACGTTCTTTTGGGTAACCGCGGCCTGGTCGAAGACTTGATCAAAAACTGTGTCGACTTTGTCGTGGCCGAATCGATCGATCAGTTGGCCGATCGGATGAATGCGCTGTGCGGCAACGATGATATCGACCAGAGCGTCCTACGGTCGACCGTCGAAGGGTACGACGGAAATGTTGGACGCGGTCCGAAATTCTTCAACGACGACCAGCTCCGGCGACTGACACAGCTTCGACGGTACAAGGGGGACAAGGCGCGTACCTGCAAATTTCAACGGATCGACGATCCGAAGGCCCGGCCGTTGATCGCCATCCGAGAGTTCATCTTGAGCCGCAAGAGCCTGGGCGGCATCCAGACCGATGTCCAGAGCCGGGTCCTGGATCTGATGGGGAAGCCGATAGAGGACCTGTATGCGGTCGGAGAGGCCGCTGGTTTCGGGGGCGGTGGTTGCCATGGGCTGAGGGCCCTCGAAGGGACTTTCCTCGGCTGCTGCGTGTTGACCTCTCGGAAGGCTGCAGGACATATTTTGGGTTAGCCCGGCTCTCGATCGGAATTTGGGGGACGCTACTCGATCCGAATCCGGACCCGAATCCGGGGATCGTAGTAGGCGGTCTGATCGTGGGTCAGGATCCGGAACGAAAGCTCGTGTTCGCCACCTCCCACCTCGGCCACCGGAACCCGGACTTCGAATCCCGAATGCCGGTACTCTGAATTGTTGAAAAAGGCCGCCACGTCTGGTCGGCCCAGCCCGTAGTTCGCCGCGTACTCGTATTCATTGTCGATCACGAGGTAGAGGCCTCCGGCAACGGTGGCGGCGGCTTCGTCAACGGTCCATCCGGTCACGGTGAACACCGGCAGGTCTCCGGAGACCACAATTGGTGTGCCAAGAACAACGTTGTCGAATTCCACCGAGTTGATCTTGTCGATCGCCAGGAGGGACGAACCCTGTGCGGGCTCCATCTCGGCGAGGGCGGGAAGCGAAGGAGCCCGGCTTGCTACAGCATCGTCCCAAGACCCGAGGCACAGCAGCGGCTCGACGTGGCCTCGAAACGCCGCCTGGCGATCCGGGCTTGCTGCCGGGGTCCCGCCCAGTGGGGGTTGTCGTTGCACGCAGTCGTCAAGCTCGGCTTCGAGCGGGCTCTGGTTTCCGAACCAGGAGAAGGCGATCGCCCGCGCCAGACTTTCGCCGGCAATCCGATTGCCCTCCACCGACCAGTGGGTGTCTCGCCCGTAGTAAAGATCCTGGCCGTAACCGTCGGCACAGGAAAGAACCGCGTAGAGGTCGAGGATCGGAATCTCCTCGTCCAGGTGGCGCGCACTCTCGTGAACGAGGTACGCCGGCAGCTCAAAGTCGAAGTCCTCGAGGTCGAGGCCATACCGCTCGACCAAATCGCGCCTCAGGTCGCTGGTGACTTGGGTTTCGTTGGGAGCGAGCATGATCAGCACCTTGGTGCCTTGGCTGCGAATCTCGGAGACAAAGCGGAGGAACTGAGTCAGAGCAAAGAAACCCCTGGTCAGTTTGTCCTGTCGGCGTGAATCGAACGTGTCCATTTGCGACAGCAGCGTCGCGTAGTATTTATCCTCCGAGAGCTCGGCCAGGGCAAGGTTGTAGGGCCCCCTTCCGGTATCCTCAGCCTGTCCCATGTTTTTCGTCCAAAGGTGGTACCGGACCAACACGTGGTCGAGGATCCGAAGGGGGTACTTGCGCGGCACGTTGAAGGCCCGTCGTTGTCCTGTCTGGAGGTTTACGTCGAGCGGCCCGAACAACCTGTTGAGCTCTGCATCGTCTCTGACAAAGTTGTAGGCTACATCGGCAAAGTCGTTTCCCAAGTAAACATTGAATACTACGGCGTCATGCTCAATGAGCGAACCCCAGTATCGATAGCCCTCCATGTACTGGTAAAAGGAGACCGCCGGTTCACCGAGGTTGATAATTCTGACGTCGCGCTGGATTCCGGCCGCGCCGCTTCGTTGAAGGATCTCCGCGGCTACTCCGTGGTAAGAGTACGGATACTTGACGACGGTGTAGCCGAAGGAGTCACCGAAGCTGAGCACCCTGAACTCGCCGTCGGCCCTCCGGCGCCGTACCGTGCTGTCGTTATAGTTTAACGCCGCGAGATCGACCGTGTCCGCGCTGATACCTCGCGGCCGATTAACGACGAGACGTTCCCAGGTACGGAGGGCGCCCTCACCGATCAAGATCCCGACGGCGAGGGCGGCCACAAGGGTCAGGAGTTTCCTCCCCCAAACGGAATGAAATACTCTCGCTGAATCGGGCCGCATCCTATCGATTCTAACGTCGCGATCTCAGTATTTGAAAATTCTTTTTTGGATTTCGTTGCATCCTTGACCCCTGCAGGGAGTACCACTTCTCGAATTCGTCTCAAATAGCCTTTCACGATCCTCCGGAATCCATCCGCCGTCAATGCCCTACACCATCGTAGCTGGCGATGTTAGACTGCGAGCAGTGTTCTTGAGAGATCACAATAGGCGCGTGCATGCGCAGATCCGGGAGTTACTTTGAGGCAACATACGGTGGGAATCGTCGGTCTGGGTCCCGTTGGTTCGATTCTTTCCGCATACCTGGTGCGAAGCGGAGTGACGGTGTACGGGATGGAAACGTCGAGCAAGCGCAGGGACCAGGTGAACCAAGACGGTTTCCGAATCCGCGGATATGCCGAGGTCGACGAAAAGCCCGAGCGGTGCTTCTCGAGTCTCGCCGAGCTGGCGGAGATCCGAGACCTGTCAATACTCTTCATCTGCACCAAGACCTGGGCGCTGCCTGCCGTGATGGAGGATCTCGCCAGTTTGCGTTGGCCGGACTCGATGCGGGTAGTGGCGGCGATGAACGGCATCGGCCCGGAGGATTTCGTCGGAGAGAAATTCGGCAAGGACCGGGTGTGCCGCGCAGTACTCAACTTTGCCGGTAACCAACAGCCCGACGGGCATACCACGATGAACTGGTTTCACCCGCCCAACCTGCTTGGTCCCGCCACCGAGCGCGTGGCGAAACACATGAACGAAATCGCGGAGGTCCTGACCGCAGCCGGCCTGGTCAGCTACAGTGTGTCTCACTACGAGATCAAAAAAGCAGCTTTTTTCAAGACAATTCTCAATTCCGCACTGAACGCTCTGTGCGCTGCCCATGGTCTGACCATGGCGCGCGCGATGCAACTGCGCCACACCCGGCGCACAGCGCGCACGCTTTTGCGCGAGGGGCTTGGCGTGGCAGCTCTGGTCGGCTATAACTTCGGTGAGGACGCCCTCGACCGGTGCATCGAGTACCTGCAAGGGGGCGGCGACCACTACCCCTCAATGTGGTTCGACCTTAAGAATCGCCTTCCGACCGAGATCGATTACATCAACGGCAAGATCGTCAAGATCGGACGCATGTTCAAGGGGGTCGACGTCAGTTATAACCTCTTTTTCACGAGCGCCATTATTACGCAGGAGATCAAGAACGAGACACGTGACGACGAGGACATCCCTGACTACCTGATCAACGGCTGAAAGCTCCCAAGCCTGGTGTGGGGTGGGGGATACAGAAACCCAAACAAGAGAAATGCGATCGGAGGGTGGAATGATCAAAGTGGAACGGCGTGAACGGGTCGCTCATCTCAAGCTCGATGTCCCCAAGGTCAACGTGCTCGATTCGGCCCTGCTCGGCGAGCTGGTGATCAGACTCGAAGAACTGAAGGGCGATGAGACCCTGGCGGCGGTTGTGATCTCGGGTGATGGTCGATGCTTCTC